>JAISLM010000024.1 GCA_031290855.1 Spirochaetaceae bacterium | reverse complement strand
TCGAGCGGTATAATCTGATCGCCGGTTTTCAGCGTAATCTGGTTTTCCGCGCCGGCGGCGTAAGGCGAAAAGAACAGCGAAAAGGCCGGCATGGGCAGATCGCTGTCCTGCGCCTTCTTTGTTATCAGATACAACTGGTCGGGCGCGGTTTTGTTTGACCCCGTGCCGTCAATAGCCTGTGTGTAGTCAAGCCCCGACATATATATCAGCGCTTTTAGTCCCGAATACTTAACCATAATTTTACTCCTTGTTTCCCCGCGTGTTCCTCGCGGGGTGGTTTTTTATCATTTCCGATATGTCGCAGGCGGGGCAGGGCGCGGCCTGCCCGGTTTTAACCGGCGGCTTCCGCGCCGCCTCTCCCGCTTTCTTTACCGCGCTTTCCGTGCAGTGAAACGGTATTCTGTCCATAATCATCCAACTCCCAAATCGCAGTCTTCCACGGCCTTCTTCAGCGTTACCGAAAAGAACGCCTGTATATCGCCGTGGTTAAAATCGTTTTCGTACAGTTCGAGTATATATGTCCCTTCATAAAACCCGTAATCAACGGTTTCAAAGTTCGCGAGGTATTCGCAAACCGCCTGTAGGTAGTCATAGGCCGCTTCCTCCTCAGTATGCGGCAGGGACAGGTGTACTATGAATTCAAAATCGCCTAAGAATTCAAGTTTTGCGAAGCGTAGGCAGCAGCTTAGCTTGTCCTGGCTGAACGGGTAGCCCACGCTGAAATCGTCTAAGGGCGGCTGTCCGTATTTTTCAACCAAGGCCGGGAGTACCGCCTCCATATCCGTCTTTATGCCGTTTATCACGTCTTTTATTTTCATTTTGAAATAAACTCCTTAAACGGATTCGACGGTTCCGGGTCGTTTATTACTTTTTTCATTCCAGCCTCGGCGTATGCCATAACGCGCAGTTTTGATTTTGCGCTCCGCATTACGCCTAAACCGGCCTGCTTTTTACCGCTCCGCAGTTTGCGCCCGGTTTCAAACAGATTTACGGGAAACGAGCTAATTCTCACTTCCTGTTTCCTGAAACTTACGGTGTAGTTGACGAGCGGGCGGCCTGAGCGCGAGGCCGGCATTCCGGCGGCGCGTCCCTTTCCTTTCGTTGTCTCGCCCCTCGGATGATAGGTGAGTTTCTGCCCAGTGAAATTCTCATCATATAATTGAATCGCGGCGCGGTAGCCCACGATGCCAAGAACGCGGCTCACCGCAAACGGAAATTTTTCCTGCAAGGCCCGGATGTCGGGCAATTTTCCCTCTAACTCTACCTCGCCTAAAGTTATTCCCATTTAATTAAGCCTCAGAATGATACCGATATTCGCGTCTATTTCCTGCTTTTCGATTTTGTACTCCCTTCCGCGTATGATAATCGGTACTCCCCGCTTGTTTCCGGCAGGGACTGAAAATAGAATGACGCGGGGAACGCGGCGTGTTGTCCCGCGCCCCTTGTCGTTCTCCACGCACTCGTCAAATATGCCGCGTACCGTGATATTCTCCCCGCTGTTCCCATCAAGAAAATACCGGTATTCGCTTTCCGGCGTTTCGGCGTTTCCGCCGTCATACATGGTTTCCCACTGTATGGTGTCCGGCGTTCCGCCTTCTACCAGCCATTCGGAGCTTCCGCCCCCGGCGGGTATGATAAAGTCCTCGCTGTCAGGCGATTCCTCTATCTGCCATTTAAGCTGCCGAAGGCGGAAATTAGGCGCCGGATTTTCGCCCATTAGTTTGTGGACGTGGAGCAGGCCGTGTGGTTGATGTTTGCCGGCAACAACAGGGGCCTCGACTGCGTGCGCAAGACAAGCTGGTCGGGGTCTTTCTGCATATACTTGTCGGTAACGATGTCTCCGGCGTAAATCCGTCCGTCCTTGTTCTCCACAATGAAGACGCCGCCGTAGCAGGCGAAACGCGGGCTGCTGAAACTCGATATAACCACCGCTTTCGGCGGAATGAACGGTGTCCATGCGCCGGCGGAGTCGCTATAACCCTCGTCAAAAGAAATTATAGTCATCGGTACCGCCGCGCCGGGCACCATCGTATTCTTGATAATCGTGCCTACGACGCGGTTGTCGGGCGATACCCAGTTTTTTCCGGCGTTCAGCCCCTGCAGTTTCAGCAGATTCATGAAGTCCTCGTTCTTTTGCAGGAGGCCCATAACGTCTGAGCCGACTATTGCGAATAGTCCCGCCGTGGGTACGCCGAATTTCTTCAGCGGCTTGTAAGTGTCCGCTATCTGCTTCACCGGGTCGGCTCCGTAAGCGCCGCTTACCGTGAGCGAGGAGTCGCGCCCGAAGTCTATCGGGCCCGTGTCCACGGGGTTGTTCTTGTCGTCAACCGGCGTGAATTTCCCGGTCAGGAGAATATCCGCCGCCTGTTTCGCTATCGTGGTATAGACCGCGTCCTCGTGCTGCTGCTGGATGTAGACATATTTCTGAAGCAGTTGCTGGTTTGCCGGGGCGTTGGCCTCCATGCCGACAGTTACCGCGCCCGCCAGTTCCTCGTTTACCGAGGTTTTGACGGCGATTATCGGCGGTACTCCCACAAATCCCGTTCCGGCGTTGTACTTCAGTATATTGGACGGGGCGCCCTTGTTCCTGTAACCGGCAAGCGCCCCGGTCGGCAGCAGTTGGTCAACCGGAATCTTCTCCGAGTCAAAAACCCTTTTCTGCGGGAACATGAGTTCTACAAAATCCGCGAGACGCGCCGGGCGTTCCTCGTGGAATATTTTAAGCTGGGTGGTCAAATTATTTGCCATTCTTATTCTCCTTATCCGGTTCTCCGGGCGGCGTTGCCGCCGCCGTTCCGGTTTTTCCTTTCTTTTCCGCGCCTTTTGCGGCGCGTCTTGCGGCTTCTATCTGCGCGTATCCCATACGGCCCCCTAGTTCAGGATAATTCCCGCGTCAAAACACATACCGACAAGGGCGTCGGTAAGCGTTACAGGCGTATCCAGAGAGGCCATGACCGCCGCGACCCCGGCGCGGCTGAATTCGCCGTATAACACATGGTGTTTTCCACCGCCGGAAGGCACGGTGAAATCATCGGGGCATACCGCCCGGATGACTTCAAGCCCGGTCGCGACCCCCGCGGTGTAAGCGCCGAATACCCCGGTGGAGTCAACGCGCCCCAGAAGCTGCCCCTTTTTGTACGTCCCCGCCGCGTAAGGCACGGCGTTGAGACCCTGCACGTTTACCAGAACGTGTTCGCTGTCGTAAGTAACGTTTTCAATTCCCATGGTTTACATCCTCTTTGCCATAGCCCGCAGTTCATCATCATCCGTGACGGCGGCCTGCGGGTCGTCTGTTTTCTTTTTCCCGGCAAGAGCCGCGAATGTTTGCGGGGCGGAGGGTCTGCCGATACTGCCGGTATTGCTTGCGCCCAGGGCAAGCGCCCTTTTCTCCGCTATCGTCTCGCTTACCATAAAATCCGCCGCGCTCATGCCGCTTTCAATCGCGGCCTTAGCCCGATCCGTCATAACACCGCCGGCCAGCGCCAGAATTTCCGCGCACCGCTTCGCTTGCGCCGCCGCCTTGTTTTCGGCGGGCGGCTCTTTTTTCGGGTCGTCCTCCGCAGGCGGCTCCGGGTCGGCAGCCGCCGCCGGAGGCGGCTCGTCAGGCTTCACGCCTTCCTGTTCCTTGGCCCATTCGATTACCGCCTTTTTCAGGTCTTCATCGGCTCCAAGCAGTTCCAGGAGTTCTTCTTTTGTCATCGCTTTCGCTCCCCTTCCGGCGTTAAGCGCCGGTTTATTGTTTAATAGCGCGAGTATTTTGGCTTTCGGTACGGCGTCCGCCGCCGTTTTTAATTTGTCAACCATCGCCATGTACCGCGTCCTTGCCCGCGCCTCGTCAATCTTAGCCTTGTCGTCTTCTTTTTCGTAATCAATACGTTCCGCTTTTATCCCATGCGCCAGAATAGCGTCCGCCCCTATGAGCCAGACATCCTTTTCCATCGCGGCAAGCGCCTCTTCTTTGCTCTTTCCTGTAGCCGCCGCATAGTCAGCCGCTATTATGCCGTCAAGCGCCCCAAGCATCCGCGCCTGTTCCTCCAGGTCTTTCGCGTTCCCGCAGGCCATGTTCCATGCCCGGTGAATCATGAATACCGAATTGTCATATATCTTTATTTTGTCCGCCGCGAAAACGAGGTAAGCCGCCGCGCTCGCCGCAAGCGCGTTGATAATTATCGTTACCTCGCCCTTATAGTTTTTAATCGCGTTGTAAACGGCGAACG
>JAISLM010000023.1 GCA_031290855.1 Spirochaetaceae bacterium | reverse complement strand
CATGGCTTAGGCAAGGGGATTATGCCGCGATTGCCTCTTTGATTTTCATAAGCTCTTGCGCGAACGCTTCCGCAGGCGTCATGCAGCCTAAAATCTTCCTCGGCAGATTGTCGTTCCACTCCGCCGCCATCTCTATGATCTCCGGCGCCAGTTCGCCTATGCTCCCGCCCTTTTTTATAAATCGCCGCAAGAGCCCGTTGTGCCGCTCGTCCGTCCCCTTTTCAAAGCTTGCGTACGGATGGCAAAAATATACCGCGCATTCCACCGCGCCTTTCAGCCCTGCAAATTCCGCCCCGTTGTCCCCTGTTGTGCTCTTAAAGGCCGCTTTGCCTATATTGCCGCAAGAGGCGCATATTTCCTTTGCTGCTTTCTCGACCGCCGCGCTCCCGCGACTGTCAAGCTTTACGGCTATTTGCTTTCGCGTTTTGCGCTCGACCATTGTCATTGCCGCTGTTTTGTCCGTGCTTTTCCCAATTGCCGAGTCTATTTCCCAATGCCCCGCCTCTTCCCTTGCTTCTACTGCTTCAGGCCGCTTCTCTATGCTTTCCCCCAATATCTTCTTGTTTCTCCTTGCCCTCCCCTTCTTGGGCTTTCGCCTTACTTTGAGCGCAAGGTCTATGTTTTTTGTCGTTAACAAACCCTTGTCTATGTAGTTGTACAGCGTCTTGGCGCACACAGTCGCCTTGCCTTCCCATTCCCCGCTTGCCTTCGCCCGCCATCGCCAAACGCCTCATCAACCACGGCATTCCGACATCGGCGGGAAAAGAAAACTGGCAGGCTTGCGTGGCGCAGTCCATTCTCCAAAAAGAAAAATATAAAGGCAACGCCCTCCTGCAAAAAAACTACTTCGCCAATTCCCTCACCAAGAAGATGGTGAAAAACACGGGGCAGGTTCAGCAATACTACGTCGAGGACTCCCACCCCGCCATCGTTGACCCCGACGAGTGGGATGTGGTTCAGGTGGAGATTGAACGGCGAAAGAAGCGTAGTTCTATCGGGCGGTGCAAAAGCTCTTTTTCAGGAAAAATAGTCTGCGGCGAATGCGGCGGGTACTTCGGCAAAAAGGTCTGGGGTAGCTACAAATCAGACAAGGCCTACCGTAAGGAAATCTACCAATGCAATGAAAAATACAAGCACAAAGGAAAAGGCGACAAATAGTGCGATACGCCTTTCGCCACCGAGGATGAGGTCAAAGAACGGTTCCTGACAGCATTAAATAAGCTGATGGAAAACCGCGACGGCTTGATTGAGGATTGCCGCATGGCACAGTCCGCGCTTTGCGACGCCACGGCTATTGACGCTGAACTCGCCGAGTTGAGGCGTGAGGTAGAAGTCATCGCTGAATTATCACGCAAGGCAATCTACGAGAGTGCCCGAACAGCCGTCAAGCAAGCAGAATTCACCGAGCGCAACAACGGCCATCTCGAACGTCATCGCAAAGCGACGGCATGGGTTGACGAACTGTAGACGGCGAAGCGGGAACAGCTCGCCAAGTCCAAGACGCTTGACATCTTTATCCTCGATATCGAGAAGCGGTCGCTCGCCCTCACCGAATGGGATGAGACACTCTGGCTTGCGGTCGTCGACAAGGTCACGGTTGCCACGGACGGCGCGATGGCATTCACTTTCCGCAACGGAGCGGAGGTCTCCGCCTAACTGAAAAGGGGAACTTACGGTTCGCCGCCCCGGGGACCCCAACGAATCCGCAGATTCGTTGGGGTGGGTCAAGTGGGCTTTTTCGTGCTTTCGCTCGCCATCAAAACAGCCTTTTTCAAAATGTTTGAAAACATCGGCACGGGCAATGCAAATCGTTAAATTTGAACACACCCATTGCTCAACGGACAATAAGGGCTTTAATCTCATCTGGTTGATACGGCACTTTACGCCTATGAATCATCGAGTGGCAATTTGAGCAAAGTGGTATCAAATCTCTCTCCGGGTCGGTACCTTCGTAGCCTTCAGCCGTTGACAAAACTCCAATAGGTGTAATGTGGTGAACTTCAATGTATTCTTTACCTAACTCGCCATATGTCTTTTCAAAATCGAACCCGCAAATATTACAGTGACACCCTTTCAACGCAATGCACTCCGCTTTTGCCTTTTGACTCCTGTTTATTTGCTTGGTGGACATGATTGACACTTGGCTTTCGTTGTGTAGGTGATATTTGAACTCATCGCAAGCATGAGCCTGATTTATAAGATATTCCACATAGTCGAGCATCTCATTTTTGAGCCGTTGGCATTTTGGTTTGTCAGCATACCAGAGTTGGTGGTGCCCATGCCCGGCATCGTTTTTCCCGGATGAGCGGGGTAGAATTTGGCTACGGTCTTTCCGATTAATCAAAATGGCATCGTCAGCATCGCAAATTATGTTGTACGCGACAAATATGCTCTGACCATCGATATCAATCACCCTCGTGCTTCTGCTGTCAGTTACTGGCTCTGCATAGATGCGAGCGCGTTGGTAGAAACCACAGACTAACCGACCACATTGGTTGCGGGAACAAGTGAAAACCACAAGGGCATCGTCAATGTAATCACCCAGAGCATCATGACTTATCACGTTCGATATCCTTGACAGCTTTATCTTGCTGTGCGGCGGCGTGTAGCCGTAGCACTTGCCGCCGTCGTTTTTGAAATTATAGACCTCGTAACCATAACCGTTTTGATCAATGAAAGCCCCACCGCCTTTGAGGTTGGCTTCAAGGCCATTATACTCGTCCATTTCGGTAAGATTAATAAAAACGACTCTATCTCGACTAATTGTTATATCTTGCATAATCTCTTACCCCACACAAGAAAATATGAACTCACTATTTTAATAATCAAACAGACTCCGTTGAGTGTCCTTGCATGATTTGACAACACGGTCATTGATTTTGTCATCCTCACCAACCTCACCGGAAATAAGCGGTGATAGCGGGTTGTGTTTCTCGAAGTTCCCAACAACCGTGTTCTGGCTGTAGTTTGCGTAACAATAGCAACAACCGTTCCGGCAGGTGCTATACATACCGATGTCAATACTTGCCACACAGCCACATTCAAGTCGCTGTGTCTTGTCCTTGTCGACATTCAAGCGGCAGCTGAGTAACTTCGACAACAGTCTGTCATCAATGCAACGAGCGTGTTCAATGCCATATTGCTGTAGGTCTGTTTTTTCAGCGCAGGTGTCTATGGTAAGACCGTAGCCGTGAGCAATCTCAGCGAGCCTCGCACTGAGTTCTGCTTGAGTTTCTGACGGGAACGGCTGAAGTGCCAGTTCCTTAATATTGCTCTTCACACCCCGGCAATCCTCATCAACAAAGCTGATAGTGACTTTGCCGGCGAACTCATGAAGTTCTGCATCAATCTTTTCAATGGGATGATTTCGTCCATGATTTTCAGGAATTCGTCCCGTTTGGTTTGCCGCTTGCGGCTCGCGCATTCTATGTCAGCGAAGGTTTGCTGCTTCATCTTTACACCTGCTTCCCTTTTTGATTATTATATCATACTATTTCGCGGAAGGGTTGTATTTAATCAGTAGTTACTTAAATTATCGGCCGTATTGCCGGGCGCTGGACAAACCGTTAAAAGATGAGCTTCAGGCGTTAATCGCAAGCCCGCGGGGCAAAATCACACGCGGTTTTAATAAGGCGGCATCGCAAACGGGAAGGAGAATTTAACGAGGAAAATTTACGGAGAAAAATTTTTATCGGCAAGAACCCGTAAATTTTCAAAAGAAAATCCGGGAAAATCCGAAAAACCCGCTGCCAAAGGTGCCGGATGCTCCCCCAAAAATCCGCTTGACAGGAAAAATTAACTGTGTTAATCTTGGCTTAACAAAAGCTCAAGTTCTTTTACAAGTCCATAAGTAATACGGCAGATGCCCGCGAGGGCTTAATAAGGAACGCCGGCGGATGGCCTATGGCCATGCGCGCCGGCACGGTTACGCCGCTGTAAGGTAGAGCGCGGATAGGGATCGCCCAATGGGGGGCGGTTTCGAAAGGTCACTGGGATAAGGCATTGGCAACGTAGTTGCCGGGCGGTTATCTACGGGAAGGCTTTCCAAGCGATGAAACCCGAGTCCAGAAGAATTGTCTGCCGAAGTATTGCTGATTGATCCGCGGTTAGACGGAGAGGTAGCAGACGCAGATGCCCACATTGCCTTAGGCGAGCCTCTTTGACACGGAGGCTCGTTTTTACGTGCCTTCATGCCAAAGGAAGTGTACATCGCGGAGCAGTATCGGCCCCCTTTGCCTTGCCGCAAAGGGGCTTTTTGTATTTTGGGCCGGGAAACTCGCATCTTCCGCGATAAGAGGATAAAGCCAAAAGTTTAAGGAAAAAACCGGTAAATTCCGCAAAGCAGCGCAAAACACTCCCAAAACCGGAAAGTACAAAACCCCACGCGGACAGCGCATAAATATAAGCCAAAGCTCATATACTAACGGCCACAAGGCCTCCCTTAGCTCTATCCTATCCTTATATATCTTCTCCCTCCCAAGGCGCAAAACGCCGGCCGCGCAGGGTGAGCGCGGTCGGCGCGGAGTCGCCGTAAGATTTCGCAGTTTTCGTAACGCTGCGAACCAATAAACAAAGACATAAACTGGATTGCTTCGCCTGCGGCTCGCAATTGGCCATGAACCATGTTCATCACGATAAACGAATCCCGACATGACTATAAATTCATAGCAATAACGACGTAAAAAGGACGCCATGACGCCAAAAAAGGGCGCGATGCCATAGGTAAAACGCGTCCGCACCGGCGGGGAGGTTAACCCCGATATTTTACAAAGACCTCTATCTCATGCTCTGCATGATTTTATACGGTAAATGAACAGTGCAAAGGATGTGAAAAAGAAAAATGCGCAAAATTACAGAAAGTGAGCATGATCAGAAAATGCAAAAGAAAACTAAATGTAAAGGGTTGCCCCACGCGGGCGCGTCCTTGCGTACTAAGTTGGCTTTGCCCTTGGCGTTCGCGCTGGGCGGTAGTCTGCTTGCCGACACTCTTTTCCTGTCTTTGAATACCGCTTGCGCCGCGTCGGCGAACCAGGATCTTATCATCACTGACAGCGTAACGGCGGAATCCGGCACGGAAACCAATAGCTGGGGGGAAGTCGGTAACCCTTTCCGTGCAGACGGCAGCAACTCTCGGTGGGTTTTCGATACTGTTTCCGCAATGGGTATTTACAATACTGCCAATCCTATATACACATATACAGGCTGGATGGATTTGCTTGGTACTTGGTCAATGAATCCTGCCAACTTCCGTATTGACGATCCATGGTCATATAAAACGGTAACAATCGGAAACAATGCCGTTTGGCGACCCATGGATCATGCAGACTGGACAACATCTAACCCCGGCGTTGCAGTTAATGCAGGTTTTTATGGTGGCTATAGCCTAACGAATAATTTTATTACAGCGCATAGCCTTAATACTGGCATCAACGCGAAGATTGATTTGTCTTGGCTTCAGGTTGGCGACGGCAGTAATATGAGGTTTACCAATACCAACAGCGGAGCCGCAAACGGCCTTGGAAGTGATGCATTTTCCCTTTACCGCAGTCTTTACATAGACAACGCTGTATTGGGAGAAGACACTACTTTCCGGCTTGGCGTGTACCATACCACAGGTATGTCAGGCAGCATAGCTTATCTGGGTAACACAGACAATGTATTTATCAAGAATGCCGCTACGCTAAGCGGAGATCCGGTTAATATCTATATTCAACTGGGTTGGGTGCCAGGCATGGACGATGGAGTAACTGCAGGAACAGCACAGATGGGTTCTGCCATCTATAATGGCCAAATAGTTAACGCGCCGCCAGTTCTTGGCATCTTAAACGGCGCGGATAACTTCAACGTAGAAGCCCAGGGCAGTTTAGCCGATGGCGTTTTCAGTAAGTACTTTATCACGCCAGAAATTACCAAATATGACAATTATTTCACGGAGTTCTATGACTATTCGGCGGACGGATTAATGGGCGGCACCGCTTGGCTGCTTACCGGCTACGACTTCTACAGCGTCGGCGTCTCCGAATCCGGCCTGGCGGCCGGGGACAACGCCGTGGCCGCAGGCCTTTTGCAAAGGAGCGCCCGCCTCGATATGTTCCGGGGTGCCGGGTACCTGCACGGCGCCTCCTTCGGCCAGGCTAAACAGCTGAACAGGGAAGTCGCCGGCGATCTCAAATACCTGCGCGACGCCGACGGCGGCTACATCCTCGAAGGCGCCCAGAAAGAAAACGTCTGGGCCGAGGCCTGGCACGGCAAGTACAAAAGCAACTCCGGCTACGGCCGAAGCGTTACCCAAAACTACAACGGCCTGATGGTCGGCTACGACAAAATGCTCCGCAAGGACTTCTACCACGGCAAAGCCTACGCCGGCTTTTACTTAGGCAAGCTGGACGCCAGCACCAGTATCGAGACCGGCGGCGGCAAACAGAACGCCAAAACTATCGGCGTCTACTCCGTCTGGGCGGGGGGCCGCGGGCATTACCTCGACTTGGGATTGCAGGCGTCCAAGTTCAAAAGCGACCTGCATTTCACCGACTCCAACGGGCCGGTGGAAGGCAAATACTCCACCTGGGGCTACACCCTGGGGGCGCAGTACGGCTTTAAGAACCACCTCGCCAAAGGCTGGTTCGTCGAGCCGCAAGCCGCCCTCTTTTACGGGCAGAGCAACGGCGTGGACTATGAGCTGAGCAACCACCTGCGCCTGAGCGAGGAAGAAAGCAAATCCCTGACCGGGCGGCTCGGGATAAAGGCCGGCAAGGAAGTGAGTGAATACGGCAACCTGTATCTGTCCGCCGCCGTACTGCGCGACTTCAAAGACCGAGCCGGGCTGACCATGCATTACGGCACGCAGAGCCAGGGCGTAGAACTGCCTGGGGGCAAGAACACCTGGTACGAACTCGGGATCGGCGGCAACATCAGGACATCAAGCAACAGCAACCTGAGACTGGACTTCGCGCGCACCCTCGGTGGCAATCTCGGGAACGAGTGGCGGGTGAACGCCCTGCTCGAAGTAACCTGGGGCGGGCAGCCGGCGGCCATGAAAGAAGGAACGGACTACAGCGTCTTTAATTACGCCAAGCAGCTGACGGAGGGCGCTGTAGTGCCGGATGCCGCGGCCAAGGGCGATGCCGCCGCAACGCAAAGCGGCGAAGCAGAAACCGACGGCGGGACAAACATAGCGGCGGGACCAGCCGGAACAGACGCGGAGGTTCCAGCCGAGGCGCAAACGGGTGAAGAGGGCGGCTATGCCCTGCCGGGCCTGACGGTGGAAGCCGACCGGCCGGCCTGGGAACAGAACCTCTCCCCCGGCGCGGTGAGCGTGGTCTATCCGGAAGAATACAAAGGCGAACATAAAAACCTGCCCGATCTTCTGGAACGGGTGCCCGGCCTGTTTATCCAACGGGTGAACGGCGTGGGACACTACACGGTGGCCAGGGTCAGGGCGGCCACGGCCGCTCAGGTCAACGTCTACGTGGACGGCGTCCTGATGAACCTCAACGGCGAGGCGGCGGTCAACCTCTCCACCATCCCGGTGGAGAACGTGGAGCGGGTGGAAGTATACCGGGGCTACGTCCCGGCCAGGTTCAGCGGCTCGCCCATCGGCGGGGTCATCAACATCGTAACCAAAAAGCCATCCAAACCCGGCTGGTACATCTCGGAAGGCTTTCGCTCCTACGGCGGCTACCGGGGCAGTTACGAATACACCACCCCCCTGGGCAAAGGCAGCCTGCTGCTCGGCTACAACCGCGAAGTATGGACCGGCGACTTCCCGATGTGGGTAAGGCAGGGCGGCTATACCAGAGAACGCGTTCTTGACGCGCCCGGCAACAACTACCGCAACAGCGACGTCCTGGTCAAATGGCAGGACGAAAACTGGACGGTCAAATTCGCCTGGAAAAAAGACTGGGAATACCTGCCGTGGGCTTTAGGAAGAGATTTGCCGGATACTGTGATAGACTCCTACGCGACCGGCGAGCGCAACCGGCAGCTGCAGGTTACGCAGACCGAACTGCAGATCGGGCGGCGGGAGACGGTGGGCAGCCTCGACTGGGGCTGGAAAGCCTATTACCTCAACTCGAAGAAACGCGCCCGCTACCCGTGGCTGATGTCTAATCCTCCCGCCATGCCCATATACCCCGGCGAACAGTGGAGCGACTACGACTCCAGGAAATGGGGTCTCAACCTCAACGCGGCCATGAAAATGGGCGAAAACCATTTGGTGGAAATGAACTTCGACTACAGCCGCGAATCTATGGACGCCAACGGCAGCAATTGGGACTTGTGGGATCAAACTTCCTACTATGCCCAGGCCCAGGGCAGGAAGTACCTGCGCAACTACAACATCAAAGAATACCACCTGTCCCTGCAGGACACCGTCAAGCTCAACAGCGCCGGCGACTTCAAGCTGACCCTCATGCTCAAGGCCGACAAGGTGGACATGGGTGCGGGGCTGGACGCAAGACTGAAGGATGACCTGCGCTGGATGTATTCGGGCGGCGCGGGACTGAGAAAAGACTTCGGCGACGCCTGGACGCTGAAAACCACCTGGGGCACCTACAACCGCCACCCCAACTTCTACGAGATCTTCGGCGACGGGGCGAACATAAAGCCCAATACCGATGTAAGCAACGGTTGGGGCAGGGGAAAAGCCAGCACCTGGGAAACCGGCACGCAGTTTGACTTCAGCGCCAACTGGAAAGGGCGGGCGCTCGGGGCCAAGGCCAACGTCATACTCACCTGGTTCCGGCGCGAAGCGGAAAACGAACTGTTCCTGTATGCACCGCCGATGCAGGGCGCCATGGCTACCTACCTGCCCGTACTCGGCAGCAAGGCGCACGGCGTGGAACTGGGGACAAACCTCAACTGGAAGCGGGTCAACCTGAATCTGGCCGCGACCAGGACGACGGCGCGCTACCACAACTCGGCGATTAACAATAACCTCCGCAAGACCTTTACCCCTGAGTGGGTGGTGAGCGCGCGGCTGGACTATACTTTGCCGGGCGACAAGCTCAACCTGTTCGCCGAATACTACTATGTGGACGAGCAGATAGTAAATCCGGGTACCGTGCTTGACGCTATCGGCACGATAAACCTCGGCGCGAAATACTCCTTTGGCAAAGGCTTCAAGTTCAGCCTCGGCGTCAACGACGTCTTGAACAAAGGCTATGAGCAACGTATGCGGTATAGCAACGGCTACAAATTTAATCCACAATATGCATTGCCAGGCCGCATATACTACGCGACACTGGAGTATAAGTTTTAAAGAATTTTTAGGAGGTAAATATTATGATTAGTTATACAAAACTGTCTTATGGAAACGCCAACGGCTCTTACGATAAGGGAGTAATTAACCAGATCAGCGACAACGCCGCATCCCCGACCATAGACTTGGCGGTGGTTGACGCTTTGCCGTTTGACCCGCAGAACCCCCTGCCGCTCGGCGGAGACCCGCGGGTGCTCGGCTTTACCGACGGCTCCGGCAACGAGCGGGCCTTGGTAGTCAACTACAACTACAGCGGTTGGGATCCCGGCACGGCGGAATTCGGCATCTTCGATCCCTCGACCACTCCTTGGACATCCGTCGCTGTCAGGACCAACACCCAATGGTCGAAACTCACCAATCCTTACGGCATCGCCCGTCTCGACAACGCGAACATGTTTGTGGCGGACTATGACGGCGGACTGATCGACAAAATCACCTTGACCAATTACGCGGAAGTGCTGACCGGCGGCAACGCTTTTTACACCTTCCCGGTCGTTTCCGGCAATACTGCTTACTGTGCCGGTATCGGGGTGTACGATGGTAAAATCGTCGCCCTCTTTAACCAGGGCCAGGGCTACAGTTCCTACATTGCCTCCACCTTGGCTATTATCAACCCGAGCGACGGCAGCGCAGTTTACCTTGGACCGACCAGCAATAACCCCAACGCGGCTGGCCTTGGGCAGAACGCCTTAGGGCTGACCGTTGACGGCGGCTACGCCTATGTGTCAAGCTACGGCGGGCCGCAGCAGGGCGGCGGCAATACAACTTCCAGACTGGAAGCGGTAAACCTTAGTACCTTAACCATTACGGGAACCCATACCGCCGGCAGCGACAGCAGGGGCGACTTCACCTCTGTGGCGGTCAACGGAGCGGACGCCTATGTCCTGCGCGCCAGTTATACCGCGTCTTATGACCAGTATAATTATAATATATACAAAACAACCACAGCTATTTTGCAATCTAACGCGCCTATAATTTCTCCACCTTTTATCAACAATGCGTCTGAGCCGCCCAACGCCAGCGACGAATCCTACCCGGGCGTTACTTGGCTCTTAGCCTACGCCAACGGCCGCCTGTGGGCGGTGCTGGGCGACCGCATAGCGGGCATTGACCCCTCCACTCCCCCCACCATTGACTGGCAGCGAGTCGCCTATTATGACACCTCGACTACGCCGGCCACGGCTAACACGCTTGGCAATTACGGACAAGGCACCACCACCAAAGACACCGACCACATCAACACCGCCGCCGTCGTGCAGACCAACGTGCCCGCGCCGACAGTAACCCGCGGCGTTACCAGAGGCGCTCCCGCCGCCCCGTCTTACAGCGTGAGCAACCGCGGCGCGCAGCACCCGGCCTTTATCTCCCGCACGCCGGAAGCCTTGAAACTGCGTAAGAAACTCATCGAGGACTGGAAAAAGAACAAGAAATAAGGCGGCCCCCAAAGACCAACCACGCCGGCAGGCGCGTAATCGCGCCCTTGCGCGCGGCGGGCTTTTGCGGCCCGCCGCGCGTTGGCGTTTCCCCCGGGTTGGCCGGAAAGGGCGGGACGCCGCATTTTCCTTCTTTTCCGGTTTGCCCGGCTGCGGCTATATTAAAAGGAACAAATAATAGGAACCCACTACACCCGAAAGGCGATGAAAAAGATGAAAGACATAGAAACGCCTGAGGCAACGCCAAAAGGACAGTTGCTTGAACTCACCCCCTTCGTCGCCGCCGCCATAGCCGATAGCGACGGCGCCTGGAAAGAACTGGAGACAATACGTTGGGAGGGGTTGCCGGGGCTGGAGGGAAAAGAGAAGGGAGCGGGGAAATACGGCGCTTTTTACCGGCAGTACGAACCCCGCCGCCGCTGGCGTTGCTTGAAGGCCGAAGCGCTCATAAGACTTTACGACGCGGGCGGAGAAGGCGCGAAAGAAGCGCTGGCGCGAGTGCTGCAAAAAGGCTGGCGCAAAATATACAGTTACGTCAAAGGCGCGCCGGAGCTGGTGGACTTTGAAAAATTTTACGTAGCTTTAATGAGGAAAGGCGAAAAGATCAGCGCCGACAAGTCGAAAGGTCTGTTCCCCCCATCGTCCGGTAGGTTGCGCAACGCCCACAAAAAAGACATGCTGGACGGTGATTTCGCGGTGTTCGCGCAGTCGGCCATTTTGTTCGGCAAGAAAGTAAACGGCCAGGGGCCTTGCTTTAACATGGTTTTTAACGCGCATCTTTGCGCTTACGAGGAGTTGGCGCGAAACCCGCCGCGCCGGCACAGACGGCGGGCAGCGGCGCGCAAAACGCCCCGCAAGACCAAAGCGCGGCTCCGGAGCGGATAACCGTGCTCTTTTTGGCGGCCAACGCCTTAAAGAGCCAAATGCTCGACATAGACGCCGAAGCAAGGGCCATACAGGAGAACATCACCAAGTCCGCGCACCGCGACTCCATAAACTTCGTTACCCGCTGGGCTACCCATCCCCTCGACATATTGCAGGCCATCAACGAAACCAGCCCGCGCTTGGTGCATTTCAGCGGGCACGGCTCGGAAAACGACGAACTTGTCTTGCAGGGGGACGACGGCCAGCCGAAAAGGGTGAGCCTGTCGGCCATAGTGCAAGTGATGATGAGCGCCGCCGACGTGATAGGGATGGTGTTCTTCAACGTGTGTTTCTCCGACGACGAGGCAAAAGCGGTGGTCAAATACGTGGACGCGGCCATCGGGATGAAGACGGGCATCGGGGACGAGGCGGCGCGGGTGTTCGCGGCGCAGTTTTATTCGGCGGCGGGGTTCGGCAAGTCCCTGAAAGTTTCCTTCGAGCAGGCCAAGGCGGCACTGATGCTGGAAGGCATAGCGGAGGAGAACACGCCGCTCCTGTTCGTCCGGGAGGGGATGGACCCGGCGCGGATGACGCTGGTGAAGGCGTAGGCATCCCCATAATTGCGATGAGCCGCCGCGAGCGCAGCGAGAGGCAATGCGGCACTCCACGGGAAATACGTTAGGGAATGGATTGCTTCGCCGCAGCTCGCGAAGTCCAGGGATGGACGAGTGCCCCTCTCCGGCGAACCCTGTTCGCCCTCCCGAGGACGAGCGAACGCGCCATCATAACGGCAGTAGTTTTTTCAACCGGAGGTGCAAAAAAACGTACTGGCTGAACATTTAGCCATCCTTGGCGCGTTCAGCATTTGCTCGTCCATGAGCTTCGCCGGTTGTCCTCTATGAGGGGGATGGCAAGCGTTTGGCCAAAGACGGCATAAAAAAAGGCCTCAATTGACCATGAACTATGTTCACTACGGTAAATAAATCCCGATTGTAACTATGTATCATAGCAAGGAAAAAACGCGGCGAGAGTCTATCCCTCACCGCGCCCAAGTCCGTAATGGTTATTTGTTTTCCCCGAGCATGGCACGCAGCCGCGCAATCTCCGCGTCCTTCTCCGCAAGCGCCGCTTGGTTTTTCGCAAGTGCCGTGTCTTTTTCCTTAACAACGCCTTGCCATTTTGCGTCTTTTTCTTTAACAACGCCCTGCCATTTCGCATTGGTTTCCTCTACCGCTTCGCGCCGGGCGTTAGCCAGGGCCGATGCCTCGTTGCGCCGCGCGTCGGAACGCATGCGCTCCAAGGTCCTGAATTCCTCCTCAGCCGTAACGCTGCGGTACGCTCCTATAGCCTGCTGCATAACCGGCACCTCCAATTCCTCTATTTGCCGCAATTCTTCCTCCGTGTCCGCGTCAAACAGTTTGAGCCAAAGCTCTAACGCGTTGTCTGCACTGACCTTTCCCGGTAGCTTCGGCAGTTCGTAATACTGCAGGGACATTCTGTCTGTCAGCAGTATATGCCGCGTAACTTCAAGCGCCTGAAACTCGCTGTGATACTCCCGGCAGGCAAAAATCCTGAACGCCACAATGCTTATAATGACAACCTGCGGGAGTTCGATGTAGGAGTCCCCCTCCCCAAGAGAGGTGGAATACTCGCGCGCCCAATGAAAAAGGGTGCGCTCCGGGAAGTCGCTTTCGTCCCTGACCTGTATTTCCAAATCTACCCTTTGCCCGTCCACCGTCATATTGATGCCAAGGCGGCAGAATTTGTCGCCGATAGCTTCCGGCGGCATTTCCGGGTTGGTTATCGCAAATTTCCCGATGCTGCAGTATTGTACGCCGAGCAGTTCCGCAACGAGCCTTTTCAGCAAATCGGGGTTTTTCACAAAAAGCATTTTAAACAGGGTATCATTTTTAAATGTGTATTCAAGCTTTGCCACAGAAAGACTCCTTTATGTATATTATAACACAAAGGTAAAAATTTGGAGGGTTTACGATGAACTTTTGGAAGAAGATTGCCTCTGTATGTTTCGCGATAATTCTGCTCATTCCTCTCGCCGTCCACGCCGCGCCCAAGACCGCGCCGGTGAAGATAGCCTGCCTTGACCGGAGCGAGGCGTTCCGCCGGCATCCCGGGGCGCAGGCGGCGTTCAATTCCGTCTTGGCGGAGCGCAGCCGCTTGCAGGCCGAGTACAATGAAAAGGCCAAAGACCTCTCCCCCGAAGAGAGGCAGAAACTTTCCCATGAACTTTCGGCGCAGGCGGCGGCCAGGGAAGCGGAACTTTTAAAACCCATCCAGGCGGATATCGACGCGGCTGTTGACGCGGTAATGGCGGAGGGCGGCTACACCTTTGTCCTGGAGAAGAACGCCGTTATACGCGGCGGCGCAGACATAACCGCGGAAGCGGTAAAAAAACTCAGCGCCAACTGAAGTGGCCGCGCTGATTATGCTTTCAGGGTAAAACAGCGAAAAATTTCAGTCAAAACATACTCTTTTCGTGAGGTGAAAACAATGCAGCCTGACTGGGCAGAAGGGGAAGAATTTTTAAAGAAGGCGGACGCGAGATTTATCCCCTTTATAGAAAAATACGGACGCTGCACACTCGCGCCGCTGCCGCCGGAGAAATATTATATATCCCTCATAAAAGCCATGCTCTCGCGCGGACTTTCGCAGGAGGCCGCCCGGGTATCCATCGCGGCCATAATGGGAAAATACGGGGAAGCCCCCCGCCCGGAGGAGCTCATAACAAACAGGTTCAAGGGGCTTCACATTTCCGGTTTGGAATCCAACAACGCGAGCCTGCGCATTCTCACGGAGAAAATATTGGAAGGGGAAGTGCCCATAGACAACTTCCCGGAGATGGATGACGAGGCGATTGCAAGTTTCCTGCGCAAGGTCAAGGGTCTGGAGCGCTGGACGGCGGAGATGTTCCTCGTGTTCGTCATGGCGCGGCCGGATGTTTTCCCCGCCAAAGACCTGCCGCTGCAAAAGGGCCTGCAGGAATTTTACGGTCTTGCGGCGGCGCCGAAGAACGCCAGCGTGGCAAGCCCTCTCACGGTGTACTGGAGACCCTGGCGGACGCTGGCCGCCTGGTACTTGTGGCAGACTTGCGACGAACGGCAGGCCGCCAAAGAGAAAGCGCGCGCGGATAAGCGGGAGCTGCGGAAAAGAGAGCGGGCGGATGCGGAACCCGCGCCCGGGAAAAAGAAAAAACGCAGACAGCCGCAAAGCGCGCCCACTCCGTTCAGGCCTAAGACTCTGGTGTGGAGGGCGAAAGAATAAAGACCGGCCGGCGAGAACGGAACTCTTAGTCTGGCGGGCTTCGCGTTTCGTTTTATCCATTTTGCCGCGAAGATTTCCATTGCCGCTAACCGGCGGGCTGTATTGAAAACCGGTGTCCAAGCCTTGCAGACAATGAACTAAAAGGAGCCGCAGCATGAAGCCTACCTTTGCCAACGACCTTGAACGGTTCATCTACGAAAAGTGCTACGATTTTATCTGGGATGAAGTCAGCCGCTACGTTTCCGAGCATCCGGCTTCCCTTGAGCTCATCCATTGCCGCCTTGATTGCCCTGACGAGGCCGCCGTTGAGGATATGTCGTTGGAGTTTTCCACCAACATCGTCATAGACGAGGACACCCTCTCTTTTGACGCGGTCGTAAGCTGCACGCTTACGCTTGAACAGGAAACTCATCACGACCGTGAAAGCTGTGACGCAAGCCAATGGTTCAAGGTTTCCTGCTCTGTGGACGTGAAGGAACGCTTGCGGGGTTTCGCGGCAAATGGCATTGAAGTCCATTCCGGCTTTAAAAAGAA
Organism: Spirochaetaceae bacterium; assembly: GCA_031290855.1. GTDB lineage: Bacteria > Spirochaetota > Spirochaetia > Treponematales > Breznakiellaceae > JAIRMY01. Next base: position 3,379 of record JAISLM010000023.1, on the reverse strand, counting down.
ACCTCCCGTAACGGGAGTTACAGCTTCCGGGAATATCGTGCCTCGGATATACCCGGACGGCCTGGACGCGGAAGCGACCAAATTCTTATCGCGCTACTGCCCCGAAGCCCTGCGTACGCCTATGGCCGTGCCAATTGAGGACATAGTCAAAGAAAAGATGGGGCTCACTCTCACCAAGGGCGGGCGGCTTACGGACGATTTCAGCATATTCGGCCAGATATGCTTCTCCCAGGGCAAGGTCAAAGTTTACGATATATCCAGCGGCAAGGAGCATGACCTCGAAGTCGAACGAGGGACGATCCTGATTGACGCCTACACGTATTGGGAACGCAACCTCGGCTGTGTCAACAACACCATAGCCCACGAAGCCTACCATTGGTTCAGGCACAGAGTGTACGCCGCCATTAAAAGCATTCTCAAAGGCGAGAAGTTCATCGCCTGCCGGTGCCCGGCCAAGGGCGGCGACGAAAAAAAAGGCGGGGAATGGACGGACGAAGAGCGCATGGAGTGGCAGGCGAACCATATCGCGCCGCGCATCTTGATGCCTATACAAACCGTCCGCCCTAAAATAGAGGATTTGTTTGGCCAGTACGATTATTACGGCAATGGCGCCGATAAGACAATGATACTGGAGTGCGTGATTGACGACCTTGCGGAGTTTTACAAAGTTTCCAAGCAGTCAGCCAAGATACGCATGGTCGACCTCGGGTATAAAGAAGCGGATGGTGTTTACAACTTTGAAGGGTTCGCTCCATACTTTTCAAGCATAAGCCCAAGAGACGCTTTTTATGAGTATTGCGACAACGAAGAGTTCCGTTCGGTAGTTGACTCCGGGCTATTTCGCTATGCGGATGGCTATTTCGTCTTTGATAACGAGCGTTTCATAGCGAAAGATGCCGACGATAAGCCTGCCTTGACTGAATACGCCCGCGACAATCTCGACGAGTGCGCCTTGCAGTTTACCTACAGGCGCGTCGATATGCGGTTGCACGGGCAATTCCACCATGACGCCTTCCACAGGAAAAATCCTGACAGCTATCAAAAACTGCCCCGCTACGACGCGGATAAGAATGCCGCGCTTATCGCCAACGCCGCCGCGTTCAAGGCCGCTTTCGAAGAAGAATACGAAACCGTGACGGCAACAAGCAAGACTTTTTCCCAGCGGGTGACAGAGCTGATGGAACGCAAAGGATGGGATGCTCATAAATTTGCGGAGCATACCAGATTGGAGCCGAATAACTACTATCGGATTCTGCGTGGGGAAACTGAAAACCCGTCAATCGAAACCGTTTTAAACATTTGCATCGGCCTTGACGCGCCATCTCCAATCCGCGAGGAACTAATCGCCCTCGCCGGCCGGTCTTGGCAGAAGACGCAGCTGCATTGCGCCTATCAATTTATCCTCAAAAAGGGAAGTGTCTGTACAGTTACCGACTTCAACAACGCATTCGCTTTGCTTGAGATTGAGAGCGGTGGCAAACCGCCGCTGAAAGACGACATATAATGTAGCGCCCCGTAGGATAAATTCGCCTACAGGGTTATTTTTTTGCCCATTTTCAAAAATAGTTTGACATCCCATGTCAAAACAAACAGCGACCGAAGCCCATCAATAGTGTGCTTCGGTCTTTTCTGTTTATGCGCATTCCGCAAACCCGCTGTTTTACTTGCTTTTTCTTTGACATGGCGTGATTAGAGGGAACGCGCAAAAATCATTAAACTTGTCCTTGGGTAGCAGAACACCCAGATTTTTTGAGAAAGGAGGTCAGAGCCGTGAGCGAAGTCAGAACCCGGAACGGGAAACTCATCGGAACGGTCGATACGCGGACAAGCACTCTACACATCCGCGACGGCAAAAAAACCACGATGATTGAAATCCCGGAAAGCGGGCTGAAGATTCGGTTCGTTCCCGCCAACGGCGCGGCTGAGGACGTGTTCATACCACCCTTATCGCAAACAACGTTAGCGTAACCCAAAACCAGAATCCGCCAGATTGCTCAGACGACAGCGCGGGCGGCCCGAAAGGGCGTCCCCCTGTCGTCTTTTTCTGTCTTGTGGCGGACTCGGCGGCTCCGGCGGATTCAGCAATTTCTGAAAACCAAAGAAGTAAACCATGCTTATTAATTACAAAGGCGCGGACGACCGCGTCATCGAACTTGAAGTGTCCGAAGAGGTCGGCGCTTTCTACCTTGCCTATCTGGAAGAGGAAAAGAAGAACGAACGGCGCGAAACCCGGCGCCACACACCCCTCAGCGAGTTTGTTTATGAAGATGCCCGCTACTTTGACAGCGGCGTAAACATCAGCGAGCAACTGGCTACATTGGATGCCGTGAAGAGCGTATGGGAGCAAATGACCAAGCGAGAACGCTACCTCATCGTGGCTGTCAAGCTGAACGGACACACCTATACCGAAATCGGCAAAGCCGAAGGCAAGTATCCATCCACGATTATGCGTGAGACGAACAAGGCTGTGGACAAATTCAAACGGCTATATTCCGAGAGCGAGTAAAAGATTTCAGCAGATTTTATATTCCTGCGCAAAATCCGCTTCATGCCGTGGCTTATAGCGAAGGCACAAGACAAGAAGCCTTCGGAAATGGAGGCCACAAATGGGACACAGACTCAGAATCGACATTTCAAAAGAACCACCCGACGGAGGGCTTGTCAGTTGCCGCAAAGTTGACCTGCGGGAGCGATTGCTACGGCTTCTGCTCGGCGAAAAGCGTCGGCTGACAATCCTTGTACCCGGAGACAGCGTTATAACCGATCATTTAGTTTGATCAAAACGTGGTCAATCCCGGTCATTCGCGGGCAATCGCGAGCGGCGCGGGATTTCGGCGTTTTTGGGCGGCCAAAGGTCAAAAGGGCGAAGTTGATATAAACGGCCAAAAAATAGAAAAAACGGCTTTTGAAAGTTTCTTGAAAATATTTTTCGCGAACCTTTTAAAAACCGTTTAATTCGGGCTTTTTGGAGCTTTCGGGGGCGGCGTTTCCGGCGGGCGCGGCGATGAAAATTTAGGTAGGTGCGGAACTGGGTGCGGAACTTACTATTTTAGAGAAAGGCCGCACGGGGCGGGAAGTCTAAAGCAGTTTACAATTTTAAGGTGCGGAACTTTTCAAAGCGGTACAATGCGGGTTTTAGGGGTGCGCGCTTTAGCAAAGGAAAGAGAAAAAGCGAAACACAGAAACCGCAAACGAGCCGCGCCGGTACTGGCGTTTTGGCCGACTTTCCAAAGCGAAAGCAAGACAAGGATTTTTTTGTCTTTTATAGAATATTCAAAATAGCTTAATTTATAATTCTAAAATCCAGAGCGCGGGCGCGGAGGAGCTTCTCCGGGTCAGGCGTTCTGTTTTTTTTCGGCCAGTTCGTTCATTTCATTGA
>JAISLM010000022.1 GCA_031290855.1 Spirochaetaceae bacterium | reverse complement strand
ATATTATAAACTTCCTTACAGAACGAGCCTCCGCTCCAACCAGCACAACGCTTAAGATACCGCGCGGCTTGCCGTGCGGAGGCTCATTTTGACGAATACACCTTTCGGCTTAATCGAAGAAAATCAAAAAGCCGCGGACTGCTGTTTTTCCGGCTTATTCAAAACGCAATCCAGTTACAGCCTGTCACCCATCAGGAAATCGTAAGAAAATAGCCTTACCTGTGTGATGTAAATACCCAGGTTAAACATTTTTTCAAGGGAATTCTAAAAATTCTCAAAAAATTTTAGGGCAAATGGCACATAACCGTTTGCATCAGGGTTTTGCCTTTCTTTCCACCGCATTTTTGAGGCTGTCAAAGCTAGCCTGATTCGGCTGGAAGGCCCGTGCCGCCGCGCCGTTCCGTACGATCGTCACGGTCTTTATCTTGTCGCCCACCCGTACCGCGTCAACCACGTTCTGCCCCCGGACAACGCGCCCAAAGACGCTGTGTTTGCCGTCCAGCCAGGACGTCGCCGTGTGCGTGATAAAAAACTGGCTACCGTTGGTGTTAGGGCCGGAGTTGGCCATCGACAAAACGCCCGGCCCGTCATGTTTCAGGACCGGATCGAATTCGTCGTGGAACTTGTAACCGGGCCCTCCCGTACCGTTGCCAAGCGGATCGCCGCCCTGAATCATAAAGCCGGCCTCCACGCGGTGAAACTTCAGGCCGTCATAAAACGGTTTACCGCGGGCCGCATCCATCTTGCCTTCGGAAAGCGCCACAAAATTACTGACAGTTAGCGGAACCCTGTCGTAGTACAGCTTTACCACGATCTGCCCGCGGTTTGTGTCTATAACCGCGAACACCCCATCCCCCAAATTCTCGAAGCCTTCCGGCTGGGCAGTAAGCGAATCTGACAAATCTTTCTCCTTGCTGTGGATTGCCGCGTTCAAAAAGCACGGCGAAAATACCAACATAAGCAGTCCGCAAAACATTACGGACACCTTAACGCGGGCGGATACGCCCAAAAAACATTTCCTTCTCATTTTTTCTCCCGGTTCAGCTTATATCAAAAGAAAAAATTTGCCAATCCCCCGCGTTGCCTCATCGAAAAAGTAACCTAAAAGACCCTCTGCCCCATTTTGAAAATGTAAGCCAAATCGAGGCGGACTATCCGGGGATCATTGTTCCCGGAGGTCAATATGGGGTTATCCATGAAAGAGAAAAAAGCGGTTGCCGGCCAGATCCGTTCCCGCTACCAAACAGCAAACCGGAAAGAAAAATCAGAGATCCTGAACGAATGTATCCGGCTGACCGGGTATAACCGGAAGTAAGCCCCGCGTATCCTCAACCAGCCGCTGTCTCCGCGGGCCCTCCTCGCGGTCAACGGCGGGACGGTCAAACTCAAGCCGCTGAAAAAAAGACCCGCCAACCGGAAGTGCAAAAAAACTATGCCGGTGAGGTCATAGCCTCCCTCCGCCTCATCCGGGCCTTCTTCCGGTATAAATGCGCCGGAAACGAAGTTTCCGAAAGCTCCTTGCCCACCTTATCCGCCGGCAGATGCCCTTCATCGCCTCCCGGCCCGCCTTCGCTATTCCCCCCGGCCGTCAGGGAGAAACTCCTGTCCATAAGCCCAAGAACCCGCTTTCGCGGGGGAGACCATCGACCGCGCCCTCAAAAAAGACCGGGCCGGCCTCGCCCTCAAGGGCAAAAGTCTCACCAAACCGGGAAAATTTCTCAAACACCTCATCCCCATCCGTACCTTCTACACCCCGGAAGAGCGAAAACTCCCCGGTTTTATCCAAATTGACACCGGCAGACTTTAGTCTGACACCATTGCGGGCAGACCACTTCCGGCCAGTATATCCTCACCCTCACCGCCACCGATGCCGCTTCCGGCTGGATATGCCTGTATTCCCTGCTCAAAAAGGCCCGCCGCCGGACTTTCGATGCCCTCAAGGACATCTACGCCGCCCTTCCCTTCCCCTTGCGGGAGTTCCACAGCGATAACGGCAGCGAATTTATCAACCATGTCAGCACCGGCCGGCGCCGCAAGCCCGCCGGCCCCATCCCCTTTACCCGCTCAGGGTACCACAAGAAAAATGACAACCGCTTGCGGACCTCTGGTCCGAGCCGAAGAAAAAACGGCGCCGTCGTCCGCGAGTATACCGGCTATGACCGTCTGGAAGGGGCCGCCCTCCAGTCCCGCCTTGCCGCCGTCTACCGCCCCCTGGTCCCCTCCTCAACTTCTTCATGCCTACCATGAAGCTTGAAAGCAAAGTAAAGGCCGGGTCCAAAGAGATCAAAAAATACGATGAACCCCGCGGTCCCTGTCGGCGCCTTCTGGAATCGGTCGTGCTCCCGCCTGAGGTAAAAGCGGAACTCACCCGGCTTTGCGGACTTTACAATCCGGTTTAGTTACCGCACACTGTCAACAAGGCTATCCTTCGCGTTGCGGGAGGCTCTGGCCGCCCTGTCCCCTTTTTCGCAAAGGAATCCGGCGGCCTAAAGTTACATTTTTCTAAATGAGGCATTTCGCGGACTAAAAACTGTTGCACTGTCCTTTCAGCTCAATACGCCTCGTTAAGCCTGCGGAAGCAAAGCCGGCAAGTAAAAACGATGGCGCGTTCTCGTCGGTCAAGCGCCCTGTTCACTTTGAACGCGATGCGTGAAACCCGCCGTAGGGGCGATGTGTGCAGGCTGTATCGTTTTTTCGCGCTATGTTGTACATTGAAAGTATGGATATGAATTCCTGCAAGATACGCAGCCTCGTGCGGGTCGCGCTCGTTCTTTGCGCGGCGCTTCTTGTCGCCGCCGGTATAGTGCGCGGGGACGCAGCCACCCTCTGGCAAAAGGCCGTGTTCGTCTGCCTGGAGTGTGTCGGAATTGCTTAAACGACGCCTAGTGCAAACCTTATCACTGTTGCTCTACAACGCGGACCTGGCCAAGTTCAAAACCGGCGCCGTGTCGAAAAGTCCGCTCAAAAACGGCTGCGTTCCCGGTCTCAACTGCTATTCCTGCCCGGGCGCACTGTCCTCCTGCCCGCTCGGCGCACTGCAAAACGCCCTTGCGGAAGGCCGTCCGCCCCTGCTGGTTGCGGGTATACTGCTTCTGTTCGCCGTTACGCTTGGCCGGACGGTCTGCGGTTTTCTCTGCCCTTTCGGCCTCCTACAGGAACTTTTGTACAAGATACCGTCCCGCAAGCTGCCGAAAAGCCCCTTCACGCGCTCTCTCACGCTGGTAAAGTACGCTCTGCTCGCCGTCCTTGTGACAGGCCTGCCACTTGCCGTCTTCTTTGCGCGGGGCTACGGCGCGCCGTTCTTCTGCGAATTCGTCTGTCCCGCGGGTACGCTCGAAGCGGGCGTGCCGCTCGTTATGGCCGTTCCCGCCCTCCGCGACGCGGCGGGCGGGCTTTTCCTGTGGAAACTGTGTCTGCTTGTCCTTATTCTCGTGCTGTCCGTGTTCTGTTTCCGCGTGTTCTGTCGCTTCCTCTGCCCGCTTGGCGCGTTTTATGGCCTTTTTAACCGGCTGGCGGTATTAGGCCCTCGGATCCGCGAGGCGGCCTGTACCCGGTGCGGTAGTTGCGCAAGGAAATGCGGGATGGATACGCTCCGGTTCAACGACCGCGAGTGCGTCCGCTGCGGTAAATGTTTGGGCGAATGTCCAGCCCGTGTAACGGCCCATGTTATGGGGCGTCCATTTTTTAAGCTTTTTAAGGAGAATATATGAAACATTCCAAAGTATCGATGAATATTGGATTTTGTCTTTTCGCCGCGCTTATTTCGGGCGAAGCTTCGCCCGCGTTCGCGCAGGGGCTTGCCGCCGGGCAAGACGCGCCTGACTTTTCTTTCACCGCCGCCGCGCCTTTGGGCAGGCTGCGGAAGTTGTCCGATTACCGGGGTAAGCCCGTCGCTCTGCATTTCTGGGCTACCTGGTGCGGTCCCTGCGTCCGGGAGCTTCCGCTGATCGCCGATCTTACCGAGTCGAGGGCGGACGCGCTCACCGTTCTTGCGGTAAATTGCGCCGAGGATGACAGGACGGTTTCAGCTTTTCTTTCAAAAAGGAAGCTCCGCCTGAATCTGGTGATGGACGCTGACAGCAAGATTTCCCGGCTCTACAACATAAACGCGATTCCGCAGACCTTTATGATAGATGAAAACGGCGTCATCCGCTCAATACAGGTCGGGTCCTACACAAAAAAAGAACTGGACACCGCCGTCAGCGCCTTACTCTCCCCTCGCTAACCCCACCAGTGGTTTTCCTCAATACTGCGGATAATGAGCCTCCGCGCGGCAAGCCGCGCGGTATCTTAAGCGTTGTGTTGGTTGGAGCGGAGGCTCGTTCTGTAAGGAAGTTTATAATATCGTCTGGTTTAATACCAAATCTTTGTAG
>JAISLM010000021.1 GCA_031290855.1 Spirochaetaceae bacterium | reverse complement strand
AAAAGCTACATGGATGTAGCGTAAGGGCTGAACCGCGGCCTGTAATGAGGCGTCATGGATGACGCCGAATGGAAGGGAAGCCTACTGCGCCTGTAAGTGATAACCCGTTAACGGGCGGGTGCACGGCAGACCGCTACTTGAACACGGGGCGGGTCTTATTGTATAGTCGAAATTCTGCGAGGTTTTAATGCGCAAAATTGTTAAATTTATAAATGAGTCGTATGCCGAGCTGAAAAAAGTTATATGGCCCAGCCGGGATGATGTGATAAGTTCGGTAAAGGTGGTGATTTTTTCGACCATTGTCATTGCCGTTGTGCTGGGTCTGGTGGACGTGTTGTTGCTGCTGGGCATTCAGGCGATATTTTAAGGAAGTTTTATGGCGGCAGGCTGGTATGTACTCCATGTCTATTCAGGGTATGAACAACGAATCGAAAAGACTATTCGTTTGATGCTTGAATCGGGCGAACTGAACAAAGAAATTGTTCGGGACGTCAAGATTCCTACGGAGGATGTTACCGAGGTTAAGGACGGCAAAAAACGGGTAATAACAAAAAAGTTTTATCCGGGCTATATGCTGGTGGAACTGGACCTGCCGGACAACGATTGGAAGGAGACAAATTCCAAGATCAGGGGGATTCAGGGGGTTACGGGTTTTGTCTGTACGCCGGCAAACCGGAAACCACAGCCGCTAAGCCCGGACGAGGCGCGGGCAATATTGCAGAAGGCCGGCGAAATCAAGGGCGAAAGGCCGGTACGTACGCGCCAGACGTTTAACCCGGGCGAGCAGGTAAAAATAACGGACGGGCCGTTTGAGTCTTTTACCGGCACCATCGAAGAAGTGAACGCGGAAAAGAACAGGCTTAAGGTCATGGTGGGCATCTTTGGACGCAACACGCCGGTAGATGTGGACCTTATGCAGGTTGAAAAAATATAGCCGCCGCGTATAGCGGGGGTTTTTAGTGTAGGAGAGGGAAACCTCGTTAAAACTACAGGGAGATGCAATGGCAAAGAAAAAAATTACGGCGCTGATCAAGTTACAGTGCCCGGCGGGTAAGGCTACGCCGGCCCCGCCTGTGGGCCCGGCGCTTGGCCCGCACGGGGTAAGCGCCCCGCAGTTCGTCCAACAGTTCAACGACAGGACGAAAAACATGGAGCCGGGTCTTGTGATACCGGCCGTGATAACGGTTTATCAGGATAAGTCGTTTACGTTCATCCTGAAAACGCCGCCGGCCGCCGTGCTGATAAAAAAGGCGGCGGGTATTGAAAAAGGCTCCGCCGAGCCGCACAAGGTCAAAGTAGGCAAAATATCCAAACCGAAGCTTGAAGAGATTGCAAAACTCAAGATGCCGGACCTTTCCGCGGTTGATCTGCCGGGAGCGCTTAATATAATCGCCGGTACGGCGCGTTCTATGGGCGTAGAGGTGGAAAAATGAAGCACGGAAAAAAATACCGCGAAGCCCTGAAAAAATACGATCCGTCTGCCGTTCTTGATATAAAACAGGCCGTAGAGACGGTAAAATCGCTTAGTTTTGCTAAATTTGACGAAACGGTTGACGTTTCGGTAAAGCTGAACCTGAAAAAAAGCCAGACTGTACGCGATACCATGACGCTTCCCAACCAGTTTCGTGGCGAAAAACGTGTTTTGGTCTTCTGCAAGGCCGAAAAAGAGACCGAGGCCAAGGAAGCCGGAGCCACCTTTATAGGCGGAGACGACCTTATAGAAAAAATAAAAGGCGGTTGGCTCGATTTTGATATAGCGGTTGCTACGCCGGACATGATGAAAGATGTGGGTAAGCTGGGGGTGGTGCTTGGCAGGCGAGGTTTGATGCCGAATCCCAAGGCCGGTACTGTAACCTTTGACATAAAGGGCGCCCTTTCCGAGTTGAAGAAGGGGCGGGTGGAATTCCGGGCGGACAAGACGGGCGTGGTACACCTTGCCATCGGCAAGGTGTCTATGGACACGGACAAGATTGCCGAGAACGTAAAAGCCCTGATAAGTGAGATTAAACGCAAGAAACCGGCGGAGGCGAAAGGTGATTTTATGCAGAGCGTGTCGCTGGCCTCGACGATGGGACCGGGCGTTTGGACGTCTGCCGGCAACGATTAAATACAGGAGCGGTTTATGGCAATAGCGGCAAAAAAGATACAGGGTTATAAAACCAAGGCTATAGCGGAGATAAAAGAAATCTTGAGGGGCAGGGAAGCCGCGCCCCAGGATTTTATTTTTACGGAGTACAGGGGTATCTCTGTGGCGCAGATAACGGAATTGCGAAAGCAGATGAGGGCCAAGAACGCGGTCTACAAAGTGGTAAAAAATAACTTTGCCCGAATCGCGTTTGAGGAGCTTTCCACGCCTGACGTTTCGTCGTACCTTGTCGGGCCTACCGCGATAGCGGTCGCGCCCAAAGATTCAAACGAGATCGCCAAGGTATTGTTTGATTTTTCGAAAGAGGCCCCCGCGCTCACTATAAAAGGCGGTCTTGTCGCCGGCAGTGTCTACGACGCCAAACAGATAGAGGCTTTCTCAAAGCTGCCCGGCAGGCTGGAACTGCTTTCTATGCTAATGTCCGTAATGAACGGCCCGGCACGGAATCTTGCGGCGGCGCTGAACGACATCCCGTCAAGACTGGTGCGTACGATCAAAGCCGCGGCTGACAAAAAAGCGGAGGCCGTATAAACGCGATTCGTGCGCTTGTATCGGGGTTTGCGATCCGCTCAAACTCCGGTTTGGAATTTTGGCGGACCCGGCTTGCAGGAGCCGGTCTGTTTTATTGAAAGACTGTCCTGTGCTTTTGTACGGGCGGGTCTGTCCTGTCAGGCTTCGTGGCTGCGTCCTGTCAGGCGGTATATGCCGCGACGGTTGAATTTGTTTTGACCGGGCGGCGGCGGGGGAGTATTCTTCCGTTAATTTTTTAGTAGGAGAAGGTAATAATGGCAGCGTTAACAACAGAACAGATTTTGGAGGCTATAGCTTCCATGACCGTCCTTGAAGTTTCGGAATTGGTCAAGGCGATGGAGGAGAAATTCGGCGTTTCCGCGGCCGCCCCTGTGGCGGTTGCGGCGGTGGGGGCGGCTTCGGGAGGAGCGGTGGCGCCTGTGGAGGAAAAGACGGAGTTTACCGTTTCCCTGAAGGCGTATGACGACTCAAAGAAAATCGCGGTGATTAAGGAAGTCCGCGCGGTTACCGGCTTGGGGCTTAAAGAAGCGAAAGACCTTGTCGAGGGCGCGCCCAAACCGATCAAAGAAAACATCCCCAAAGAAGAAGCCGAGAAGATCAAGAAGTCCGTTACCGAGGCGGGCGGCACGGTGGAAATTCAGTAGAATTTCCATTTTTTACATGGTCTTTCGGGAATTTGAACCGGGCGCCCGCGCTTCCGGTTCAAATTTGAAAAGCCAACCGGGGGGAGTTCCAGGCGGGAAGCATGGAACAGCCTCCTTTGACAATAAAGTGTAATCATACAACAGCGAAGGCCGCGTTTACGCGGCAGCGTAAGGGAGAGGGTTGTAATACGATACCTGACACACGGGAAAAAGAAATACCGCAAGTTTGTATGCGGCGTAAAGCGGCAGGGGTGTTGGGTGTTGTGTTATAGCCGATAGCCCCGCGCCAAAAAACGTAAGCGCTTTATCGTCATAAATTTAAGAGCAGGCCGTTTGTAAAACCGGCGGTTTTGACAGGCCTGCCCAAATTCACGTTGCAGAGGGGTAGTATGACGGCAGTCAAGGGAAAGATCGGCAAATTGGAAAAAGACGAAAAAAAACAGAAAAAAGAACGAAAGTATGTGGGTAAGGATATTCAGGATGTGATGGAACTTCCTAACCTTATTGATATCCAGAGCGCGTCCTATGAAGGATTTTTGCAGAGGCGTGCGCTGCTTGCAGGTGAGCCGCTGAAATTGCAGGGAATTGAGGAAGCGTTTAAATCGATTTTTCCGATTTCTAGTCCGGACGACGAGATGACGCTCACTTTTGATCACTACACCCTCGATGACGGCAGCATCAAATTTTCAGAACAGCAATGTAAACAGAAAGGGCTTACCTATTGCGTGTCGCTGAAGGCGCGGGTAAACCTGATTTTCAAGTCAACAGGTGAAATCCGGCAAAAAGATATATACATGGGCGATATTCCGCTGATGACGGACAGGGGGACTTTCATAATCAACGGAGCGGAGCGGGTGGTTGTTTCGCAGATTCACCGCTCGCCCGGTGTTATCTTTTGTCACGAAAAGGGTGTTTTTTCGTCCAGAATCATTCCGTACCGCGGCTCATGGCTTGAATTCGAGATTGACCTTAAGCGTGAGCTTATTTACGCCAAGGTTGACCGTAAAAAACGTATTCTTGGCACCATTTTCCTCCGGGCCTTAGGGTTTTCGACCCGCGAGGACATAATCAAGGCGTTTTACACGGTGGAAACGTGCGACGTAAAGGATGATGACGAGACGAGAGAACGGTTTACCGGGCGTGTGCTCGCTGTTCCCGTCATGGTTTCCGGCCCGGAAGAGGAAGGCGCGGACGCGCGGAAGAAGCTGTACCCGGCGGGCGAGAAACTCCACCCGCACAATGTTGATGAGCTTTTGGAAAACGGCGTTACGCAGGTTAAACTTATCAACTTTGAAGCGCCGGATTCACTGGATTCCCCGATACTGATCAACTGTTTTGAGCGTGAGGCGATCAAATTTCCCTGTGAAAACAAGGACCATGACGAACCTACCGAGGAGGAAGCCCTTGCCCATGTGTACAGCGTGCTGTCTCCCGGCGAATCGGTAACGTACGAACAGGCAAAGAAGGATCTTACCGGAATGTTCTTTACTTCGCGGCGCTACGATCTGGGACGTGTTGGGCGTTACAAGCTGAACAAGAAGTTTGATCACGAACCGCCTCTTAAAGAGACTGTTCTGACAAGGCCGGACATCATCGCTACGATGAAATTCCTTATCAAAGTGTACGCCGGTTTTGAAAACGCCGACGATATAGACCATCTGGGCAACCGCCGCGTCCGTTCCGTCGGCGAGCTGCTGTCAAACATCATCAAAACGGCGTTCAGCCGCATGGAACGTATTGCCCGCGAGCGTATGAGCCTTAAAGAAACGGATACGATAAAGCCCCAGGATATTATTTCGATAAAGCCGCTTGTGGCAGCGATAAAAGAATTCTTCGGTTCAAGCCAGCTTTCCCAGTTCATGGATCAGGTAAACCCGCTGGCGGAGCTTACCCACAAGCGCCGTCTTAACGCGCTTGGACCGGGAGGGCTTTCCCGCGAAAGGGCGGGTTTCGAGGTACGTGACGTACACTACACGCATTACGGCAGGATGTGCCCTATAGAGACGCCGGAAGGTCCGAACATAGGCCTAATCGTGTCGCTGGCAAACTATACAAAGGTGAACGATTACGGCTTCCTGGAAACGCCGTACCGCAAGGTTGCCGGCGGCAAAGCGACGGCCCAGATTGAGTACCTCTCCGCGATTGAAGAGGACAAGTATTACATAGCGCAGGCTTCCGCCAGGCTGAACAAGGACGGTTCGTTTGTGGACGAGCAGGTTTCGTGCCGGAGGCAGGGAGACTATACTACGCGCACGCCGGAAGACCTTCATTACATGGACGTGTCGCCCAAGCAAATTATCTCCGTTTCGGCAAGCCTTATCCCGTTCCTTGAACACGATGACGCAAACCGCGCTTTGATGGGTTCCAACATGCAAAGGCAGGCGGTGCCGCTGGTGTTCCCCGAAGCCCCGCGGGTGGGAACCGGCATGGAGGAGAAGTGCGCCTACGATTCCGGCGTACTGGTAAAGGCGAAACGTTCAGGCGTAGTCAAGAGGGTTACCGCGACGCTTATAGATGTAACGCCGGATCAGGACAAGAATGCTGTTGACAAGTATCCGCTGATAAAGTTTCAACGCACGAATCAGGATACCTGTTACAATCAGCGTCCGATAGTGCTTCCCGGCGACAAGGTTACAGAAGGGCAGGTGATAGCGGACGGCCCGGCGACCGAGGACGGCGAACTGGCTTTGGGCCGGAATGTGCTTGTCGGCTTTATGCCGTGGAACGGGTACAACTACGAGGATTCGATTTTGATTTCCCGGCGCGTGGTAAAGGATGATATGTTCACGTCGATACACATAAAGGAATTCATAACCGAGGTGAGGGAAACCAAGCTGGGGCCGGAAAAGATAACGCGTGATATCCCTAACGCAAGCGAAAAGAGCCTTGATAACCTGGACGCGGAGGGCATAATCTGCGTCGGGTCCAAAGTACGGGACGGCGATATTCTGGTAGGTAAAGTTACGCCGAAACGCGAAACCGAGACGACGCCGGAATTTAAGCTTCTAAACTCGATTTTCGGCGAGAAGGCCAAGGAGGTGCGCGATTCGTCGCTGCGCGCCCCGCACGGCGTTGACGGGACGGTGATAGATATTCAGCGTCTCCGCCGAAGTGAGAAGGATGACCTGAACCCGGGTGTTGAGGAGGTGGTGAAGGTGTTGATTGCCGCAAAGCGGAAGCTGCGAGAGGGCGACAAGATGGCCGGCAGGCACGGCAACAAGGGCGTCGTTGCCCGAATTTTGCCGGAAGAGGATATGCCGTACATGGAAGACGGCACACCGCTCGACCTCTGCCTGACACCGCTCGGTGTACCGAGCCGCATGAATATAGGCCAGTTGCTGGAAACCGAGCTTGGCTGGGCAGGCGTGAAGTTGAACGAATGGTACTCCGCGCCGGTATTCCAGTCTCCGTCTGCCGAGGAGATTGAAGAAAAGCTGAAAGAGGCCGGTCTGCCTTCCAATTCAAAGACGATTCTGCGGGACGGGCGCACGGGCGAGCCGTTCATAAACCCGATATTCTGCGGGGTTATCTACTTTCTCAAGCTGCACCATCTGGTTGACGACAAGATGCACGCCCGCTCGACAGGGCCCTACTCCTTGGTAACCCAGCAGCCTCTCGGCGGTAAGGCGCAGTTCGGCGGCCAGCGTCTGGGCGAGATGGAGGTGTGGGCGCTGGAAGCCTACGGCGCGGCAAACACTTTGCAGGAACTTTTAACGATAAAGTCGGACGATATGACGGGACGGTCTAAAATCTACGAAGCGATAGTGAAGGGGGAGCCTTCCACAACCGCCGGTATCCCGGAATCCTTTAACGTGCTTGTGCAGGAACTTCGCGGACTTGCGCTTGACATGACGATATACGATGAAAAAGAGAAGCAGATACCGCTTACGGAACGTGACGAGGAGTTGATTTCACGGGCGGGATCGAATTTTTAGTATTACTTTATGGCAGGATTTGCGTGAAAGCCAGGCAAATGAATAAGTCGATGCCGGTTTACATCGTGTCAACCGGCATCGACCGGGAGGGGGAGGAGATAGTATGCGTGATATTCAGGATTTTAATTCAATAAAGATACGGCTGGCGTCGCCGGACATGATACGAAGCTGGTCTTACGGCGAAGTCAAAAAACCGGAAACGATAAACTACCGGACGCTGCGTCCGGAAAAGGACGGTCTTTTCTGTGAACGTATTTTTGGCACTACTAAAGAGTGGGAATGTTATTGCGGAAAGTTTAAGTCTATCCGCTACAAAGGGGTTATCTGTGATCGCTGCGGCGTCGAGGTAACCCATTTTAAGGTACGGCGCGAGCGGATGGGCCATATAGAGCTTGCCGCGCCGGTTTCCCACATCTGGTACTACCGTTCCGTGCCGAGCCGCATCGGTCTTTTACTAAATATTCCGATGAACCAACTGCGTTCCGTACTATACTACGAAAAGTACATAGTCCTCGATCCGGGTGATACAGATCTGAAAAAGATGGATATTCTGACAGAGGACGAGTATTACGAGAAGCAGGACCTCTACCCGAACGGCTTTAACGCCGCAATGGGCGCTGAGGCGATAAAGGTTCTGCTTGAAGATGTCGATCTTGACACGCTTGCGGCGGAACTACGTGCGCGGATGATAGAAAAAGGTTCAAAAAGCGATAAACGTCTTTTGAAGCGGATCGATATCGTTGAAAGTTTCCGCGCCTCGGACAACAAGCCCGCATGGATGATTCTGGAGGTTATACCGGTGATCCCGCCGGAACTCCGCCCCATGGTACAGCTTGACGGCGGACGTTTTGCCACAAGCGATTTGAACGACCTGTACCGCCGTGTTATAAGCCGTAACAACAGGCTTAAACGGCTGATCTCGCTCAACGCGCCCGACATCATCATCAGGAACGAAAAACGTATGCTTCAGGAAGCGGTTGACGCTCTGTTTGACAATTCCAAGAAGAAACGGGTTATAAAGGGCGCTTCGAACCGCCCGTTAAAGTCAATTTCAGATATGCTTAAGGGCAAACAGGGACGCTTTAGGCAGAATTTGCTCGGCAAGCGCGTGGATTATTCCGGGCGTTCCGTGATAACGGTAGGCCCCGACCTTAAAATGTGGCAGTGCGGACTGCCGACAAAGATGGCATTGGAGCTTTTTAAGCCTTTCATCATGAAAAAACTGGTTGACAAGGAGATGGCGGGCAACATCAAGAAGGCAAAGATGCACGTTGAGCAGGAAAAGCCGGAAGTTTTCGCGATTTTGGACGAGGTTGTGCGTGAGCATCCCATTATGCTTAACCGCGCCCCTACCCTGCACAGGCTGGGCATACAGGCTTTCGAGCCGGTTCTGGTAGAAGGCAAGGCGATAAAACTTAACCCGCTTGTATGCCACGCCTTTAACGCGGACTTTGACGGGGACCAGATGGCGGTTCATGTGCCGCTCACCCAGGCGGCCCAGATGGAGTGCTGGACGCTGATGCTTTCCGCCCGTAACCTGTTGAATCCGGCAAACGGTAAAACGATCGTGTTCCCGTCACAGGATATGGTGCTGGGCATCAACTTCCTTACGCGGATAAAAACCGGCGCCGCCGGTACGGGCAAGTACTATTCGTCCTTTGAAGAAATCCTGATGGCGATTGACGCAAAATCCCTTGAATGGGAGGCGATGATACATGTGCGTCCCAACAAAACGCCTGTCTGGGAACAGCCCGGTGTCGAGGCAAAGCTTGGGGAAAACGGCTTTATCGAAACGAGCGCAGGGAGGCTCGTGCTGAACGAGGAACTGCCCGGAGATATTCCGTTCATAAACTACGAACTCAAAGACAAGGAACTTAGAGCCTTAATCGAACATATCTTTGCCGAAAAGGGCCCGTGGACGACGGTAAATATGCTGGATACGATAAAAAATACCGGTTACAAGTACGCCACGCTGTTCGGCGCTACGATAGGCGTGGATGATGTCGTCGTACCTAAAGAAAAAGCCGATATGATAGACAAGGCCAACAAAGAGGTCGATTCGATCCAAAAACAGTGGCGGCAGGGTCATATCACGGCTGAAGAACGCTACAACCGAGTTGTCGAAGTATGGTCAAAGACGAACGAAGACCTTACCAACATCATGATGAAGACGCTTGAAGCGGACAGGGACGGGTTTAACTCGGTTTACATGATGGCAAACTCAGGCGCGCGCGGCAGCCGCAACCAGATTCGCCAGCTTGCCGGTATGCGCGGCCTTATGGCAAAGCCTTCCGGCGACATAATAGAGCTGCCTATACGTTCAAACTTCAAAGAGGGGCTTTCCGTCATCGAATTCTTCATTTCGACAAACGGCGCCCGCAAAGGTTTGGCGGATACGGCGCTCAAGACGGCGGAAGCCGGTTACCTTACACGCCGTCTCGTTGACATCGCGCAGGACATGGTCGTGAACGAGGACGACTGCGGTACGATAAACGGCGTCTCGTACTCCGCGATCAAGGACGGCGAGGAGATCGTCGAGCACTTAAGCGAGCGTATCGTGGGACGCTACACGCTGGAGCGCGTCAGGCACCCGATTACGGGCGAAATCATCATAGACGTAAACGAGGAAATAACCGAAAAAATCGCCGAAAAGATAGAAAACGCCGGCATCGAATCGGTCTGTATACGCACTGTGCTTACCTGCGAGGCGCGGCACGGCGTCTGCCGCAAATGTTACGGGCGCAACCTTGCGACAAACCGCACGGTCGAGATAGGCGAGGCCGTCGGCACCATCGCCGCCCAGTCCATAGGTCAGCCGGGTACCCAGCTTACGATGCGTACCTTCCACATAGGCGGCGCGGCCACCAAGGTTAGCGAGGACAACCGCACCTTCCTAAAATACCCCGTTTACATACGCGATATCAGCGGCGCCCACGTAGAACTTGAAAACGGTCACTGGCTGTTTACCCGCAAGGGAAGCATCACGGTGAACAGAATCATCAAGGAATACAAGCTGGATAAGGATGATGAGCTTCTTGTCAAGGACGGCAAGAGGGTTATACGCGACGAGTTTATCATTAAACGCGGCGCAAAAAATATAAAATCACCGGAAATAGCGTACGCTATGGTGCGCGACAGCAAGCTTTACCTTATCGGTACGGAACAGCGTATCGAGATCCGCAACGGCTCCGATCTTGCGGTCAAACAGGGCGACGTGATAGAGGCTGAAAAGACGATGGCCGTTTTTGACCCGTTCTCCGACCCAATCATCGCGGAGGCTTCAGGCACGATCAAACTTTTGGACATCATACTAGGCTCTACATTAAAGGAAGAAGTTGACGAGGAAACGGGCAACATCGAGAAGCGCGTCACCGAATTCCAGCTTGAAAGCAAACAACCGCGAATCCTTATAGTCGATGACGGAGGTAACGAACAGGCTTCCTACTTCCTGCCCGGCGGGGCCTATCTGCTTGTCGACGACGGCGACAAGATTTCCGCCGGCAAAACGATTGCCAAAACCTTAAAGGAGTCGGCAAAAGCGATGGACATCACGTCCGGCCTGCCCCGCGTAAGCGAGTTGTTCGAGGCGCGCAAGCCGAAAAGCCCCGCAGTGCTGGCGCAGGCGGCGGGCAAGGTGCTGTTCAAGGGTATCATCAAGAGCAAGCGTATCGTGATAGTGCAGGACGAATTCGGCAGGGAGTACAAGCACCTTGTCCCGATGACGAAGCGCTTGCTGGTACGCGACGGCGATACGGTGGAAGCGGGCGAGCCTTTGTGCGTTGGCGCTTACAACCCGCACGAAGTCCTGCACATTCTTGGCGAAAGCAGCTTGCAGCGCTACCTGATGGACGAGATACAGCAGGTTTACCGGTTACAGGGCGTTTCTATAAACGACAAACATATAGGCGTTATCATCAGACAGATGATGCGAAAGGTAGAGATCGTGGCGGTGGGCGACACCTGTTTCATATTTGGTCAGATGGTCGACAAGTACAAGTTCCACGAAGAAAACGCCCGCGTGGCTTCGGAAGGCGGGCAGCCCGCCATAGCCCGTCCGGTATTTCTGGGGATAACAAAGGCCAGCCTGAACATCGATTCGTTCCTGTCCGCCGCCTCGTTCCAGGAAACGACGCGCGTACTCACCAATGCCGCGATAGCCTGTTCCTCGGACTATCTGCGGGGCCTGAAAGAGAACATCATCATAGGCCACCCGATCCCCGCCGGCACCGGCATGAAGAACTACCGCGACCCCAAACTCTTCGATGAAGAGGAACAGGACCTGGACGCCTACATGGAAGAAATCCTGCGGCGTCGCGAACTGGAAGCCCAGTCGGAAGAAGACCCGCCGCTGGTTCCAGACGCTATGGTAAAGGAGGAAGCCGAATAGTGCCGTCAGGTTGCCGGTCGGGTTCACGCCCGATCCGGCGCCTAAACGCCTGGACTTTTACGGCGCGGTCACGGGCATAAGCCCGCCGTCCCGGCAGAGCGGTACGTTGACCTTGCCCCCGAAACGGAATACCATGGTTGCGGGCCGAGGTGGTGGAATGGTAGACACCGGGGACTTAAAATCCCCTGGTCGCAAGGCCGTGTGAGTTCGAATCTCATCCTCGGCATGTAAAGTCGAATCAGCACGTTCTTTACCGGCGGCCTGCCGCCAGGAGAGTTTGTGAAAAAACAGATTTTTTTTGTTTTCTTTCAGTTCATATCCATTTTGATTAGCCTGAACGGACAGCAGATTGTTACCGCGGAAAGGTTTCTTGAAAGCGTTTCGGATAAATACACCGGGTTTAACGATTACGAGGCGCGTATAACGATCCGTTCCGGCAGCGCGGATATGTATGGAACCGTTGTTCATAAAACGCCTAATTTTTTGCGCATAGATTTTTCGCAGCCCTCCGAACAGGTTATAGTTTTTAACGGCGACATATTGACGGTTTACCTGCCGGAATACCGCGCAATCCTGAATCAGAGCGTAAGTTCCAACCGTTCTTCGGGGGCGAACCTCGCGACGGCGAGGGGACTCTCGCTGTTGCGGCGGAATTTTGCGGCGGCCTTTATCACGGGACCCGCCCCCGTACCGCTCGATGAAGGCTCCCGCGAAAAGGTCGTAAAACTGCGTCTCACGCGGCGTTACGGCTCCGAAGGTTTTCGTGAAATAATCCTGAGCATCGATCCCGTTAGTCTTTTAATACGGCGTATGCAGGGCACGACCATCGCGGACGGCCAGGTTCAGTTTGATTTTTCCGATATCAAGACTAATCAGGGAATATCGGAGCGGCGTTTTATATACGATTCTCCCGCCTCGGCAAACCTTTACAACGATTTTCTGTTCAGAGACACTGAATAGCGGGATAGAGGTAAAGAATGAAGATTTCAGACGGAGATACAAGAGGCATAGGCGAGCGCCTGAGGGCGGAACGCGAGACCAAGGGCCTGTCGATTGAAGACGCCGCCCGTGAAACGAATATTGCCCGCAAGTATATTGCCGCCCTGGAGGAAGAAGATTTTTCCCAGTTTCCCGCAGAGACGTACATTCTGGGCTTTCTAAGGAATTACGGCGAATACCTTGGCCTTAACATCGAAAACCTTATATCTCAGTACCGCATAATCAAGATTCAGGAACAACCCGTCCCGGTGGAACAGCTTCTTAACAAAGCGCCGCCCGATCTTCCCCGCATACTGCTTAAAAGCCTCCTGGTTGTGGCGGGCCTCGCGCTGGCCGCCGGCGGCGCCTACCGCTTTTTTTTGCTGCCAAAGAACAAAGAGGCCGAAACCGCCGTCGAGCGGAAACCGGCGGAGTATTCGTTTGCGGAAGGCACGCTGGAACGGCGTTTTTATGAAGGCGACACGCTGGTAATCCCGCTGTCCGGAAACATCTATAAGGTGGCGCTGAACAGCATAGCGGATCTTGTAACTATAGCCGCGCCGGGCAAAGACATACGGCTCGGACTGAACAACGAAGCGGTCGCCGATATAAACAGCGACGGCGTCCCGGAACTGAAGATAAACGCGATCGATTATGCGCAGAACCGCCCCGAAGTAGGCGCGCAGTTGCGGTTTGAGATACTGTCCCCAAGCGTCGTGCCCGAAGCGGCGGCGCTTAACGAAGCGGTGGGCGACATCCCCCCGCTCAACACGGCGCTATACGCCCCCCAGGTCATATTCAACGCGGCGAACCCGTACCCCTTCACGATTCAGGCCGTATTCAGCAGCTACTGTATGTTCCGCTGGGAAATCATGCGCGAGACGGTACAGCAGAAGCGCACCGAGCGCTACTACATCAAGGGCGAGGAACAAACCGTCCAGGCCCAAAACGGCGTCCGAATCTGGATATCCAATTCATCCGCCGTCAAACTTTGGGCAATAGGCGGCGGTCACAACATACCGCTTGAGACAGGCGGCGCGGGAGAAGTCACCGTGCAGGACATCTACTGGAGCCGTGACGAAGACGGACGCTACAAACTTATCCAGGTCAGGCTGGAAAGCTGAAAAGTAAACGCCGCAGGACAGCCTTGACGCGGCGTTGTGCCGATCCGCCTTGGAAGTGGGCCGGGACCGCGGCAAATTAAATTCCGTATTCGTAAAAAATTAAAAATTTGAATCAAAACGCATTGTAGCGCACATATTTATTTAGGTGGAGGTTGCAATGCTAAAAGAAATAAATTTTACAGGTAAAAATCACGGTTGCGGGGAAGCATTACGGGTACAGTTCAGGCCGCTGATCATGTTTCTGCTGATCACATTACCGTTGGCCATGTCCTGCGTAGGCTCCTGCGACGTATACACGGGGCTTTTGGAAGGGGGCGCTTCCCCCGGACTTTCGATAGTGACATGGAATTTGCAGGCGCTGTTTGACGGGCAGGATGACGGCATCGAGTACGACGAGTACCGTGACAGCAACGGCTGGAACAGCGAAAAGTACAGGGCAAGGCTGAACAACTTTTCAAAAGCGATATATTCCATAGAAAAGAAAGGCCCTGATGTTATCGCCCTTATCGAGGTGGAAAATGCGGGTGTACTGGAAAATTTTGCTGAGGAATACCTCTCGGACAGCGCTTACCGCTACAGTTTTTTTGCGGGTCTTCCAGGCTATTCGCTGGGGCTGGGGCTGTTAAGCCGTTACCCGTTCTTGGCAGCGCGGTCCCATTCATCAAACATACTGGGCGAAATCCTTCCCCGGCCCGTGGCCGAGGTGCGGCTGGAGCCGGAGGGGCAGCCCGTCGTAATATTTATATGTCACTGGAAGTCCAAACTTGGCGGCGATGAAGAAACCGAAACGCTGCGGCGCGAGGCTGCCCGCGTGATTCTGCGGCGCATAAAGGTTATAAAAGCGGAGGAGCCTGACATACCAATCCTGATTTTGGGTGATTTGAACGAAAATTATGACGAATTTATCCGTCAGGACGGCGAATTACGATGTGCGCTAATGCCTGATTCCCCCGAAGCGGCAAGCATTGTAGGGTCCGATCGTGTTTCGGATGATGAGGAGGAAGGGGCGGATACACAGATTTTGCAGGATTTTTTGGTGTTGAGTACGGAAAAACCGCCATACTCGTCATTTTTTCCCGGTATGGACGGTGTTTTCTATACGCCATGGGAGACGGAACTGGAAAAAGGCTCTTACTATTACGGCGGTGGCTGGGAAAGTATAGACCATTTTTTATTATCCGAAGCGTTTTTCGACTCGGCCGGCTGGGAATTCAAAGATGCGGCGGTGCTTGACGCTGAACCTTTTGTCAATTCCAAAGGCGAGCCTGACACGTACAACACGCGTACTGGTTCCGGGCTAAGCGACCACCTGCCGCTTCTGCTGACGCTGGAAAACAAAAAACGCTAAGCGGTTCCGCCGCGCCCCTTCAGTCGGGAACGGGCGCGGCGGGGATTTAAATGGCGGGCCTGCCTCTTTTTCTACGGCGCCGGCGGAACCGCTTGTCATCCCGGCACGGATAAATTATGCTGGATTCATTCGGGAATTTCGGTTTCCGGGTGATAATACAAATTAATTTTCGGGGTAGGGTTAGCGCAAAGCCGTCAGGCTTCGTGAATCCCGACCGGCGGTTAAAGCCCGCGACTCCAGGGGCCTCAAAAGGGTTTTTGGACTGAACCGGTGAAATTCCGGCGCCGACGGTACAGTCCGGATGGGAGAAAAGAGACATGAAAGAAAATATTAACAGGAAAAAAAGAATGGCGGTCATGCTGATCGCCGCGACTTTAGTGTTTGCCGCCTGCAAACCCAGGCAGCCTTCAACGGCCCGGCCTGCCGCGCAAACGGGGACAAAGTCCGTATCGATTGCCGTGTTCATACCGGGCGCGGCTTCGGGTAGTCCTATCTACGAGATGCTTGCCGAGGGCGTGAAGTGGGCCGCCGACGAGCGCAACGCTGCGGACGATGGTCAGCCTGTAACGGTGCAGGTGATCGAAGGCGGCTACAACCAGGCCGAATGGGAAGCGAAACTTACCGCGCTTGCGGCAAGCGGCGCTTACGATCTGATCGTGTCGTCCAACCCGTCCCTGCCGGAACTTGCGCGGGCCGTGCGGGCCAAATTTCCGGCGCAGCGCTTCCTGCTGCTTGACGGCGAGCTTTCAGGCGATCCCGGCATATACACGCTCAGGTACAACCAGCGGGAGCAGGCCTACATGGCCGGCTATCTCGCCGCGCTGGTCGCCGCCGAGGCGGGCGGCGGCAGGGTGGGGCTTATCGCCGCCCAGGAGTACCCGGCCATGCTGCAAACTATACTGCCCGGCTACCGCGAAGGCGCGCTTGCCGTGGATCCCGGCATAGCGGTTGACTTCAGGGTTGTCGGTAACTGGTACGACGCGGCCAAATGCGCCGAGCTTGCCGCCGGCATGATCAAGGCGGGCGCCCGCGTGCTTCTGTGCGTCGCGGGCGGCGCAAACGAAGGCGCGGTGCAGGCGGCGGTGGAGGCCGGGACGGACAGGGCCCGGATCGTCTGGTTCGACACAAACGGCTATGCGGTGCGGCCTCCCTACATCGTCGGCAGTTGCGTCCTGCTTCAGGACAGGGCGGCCTACAGCAGGACGAAGCTCTTTTTGGAAGGGAAACTGTCTTTCGGAGAGGCGGAAGTTGTGGGCATACGGGACGCTTATGTCGATTTTATCGAGGATGACCCGCTGTACGCCGCCGCCGTAAGCGATTCCGTCCGAAAGAAACAACATGAGATGTTATCCCGTCTGCGTTCCGGCGAACTGATCCTGGAAAACTAGCGAAAAATTGCTTCAATTACAGAATATTTACAAAACCTTCCCGTCCAACGGGGCGCGGGCATTGGAGGGGGCGGATTTTGAACTCAGGCAGGGCGAGATTCACGCGGTCTTCGGCGAGAACGGGGCCGGAAAATCAACTTTGATGCAGATATTGGCCGGTTTTCAGCAGGCGGACAGCGGCAAGATCACGGTAGACGGTAAAACCCGGCGCTTTTTTTCGCCGGCGGACGCCCTTTCGTGCGGTATAAGCATGGTAAGGCAGAGGCCGGCGATCTGCCCGGGACTGCGCGTCTGGGAGGCCTGCGTACTGGGCGCGGAAACGCGGCGCGGCCCTTTCTTTCAGCGGCGCGCTTCCCGCGACACGGTAAGCCGGCTCTCGCGGGAATGGGGTTTCGACCTGCCGGTCGAAGCCCCCTCCGAGTCCCTCGACGCGGCGGGGCGGCAGAAGGCGGCGGTGCTGGCGGCGCTGCTGCGGAAGGTGCGCGTGATCATCTTTGACGAGGCCACCGCGATCCTGAATCAGCAGGAAAGCGAAAATATATTCGCGCTGCTCGGTCGGCTGGCCGCTTCGGGACTGACCATCGTGATCATCTCCCACAAGCTGGACGAGACGCTCGCAATCGCCCGGCGGGCCACCGTCCTCCGCAAGGGACGCACCGCCGCTGTGCTGAACAGGCAAGAATTCGGTGCGGAGAAAATAATCCCGCTGATGTTTGGCGAGGAGTACGGAAAGCCCGCCGTCCTGCCGCCCAAACGGAAGCCCGCCGTCCCGGCCGCCCCGCAAACTCTTTTACGGACTGAAAGTCTGTCTGCGGAACAGGCCGGATACCCGGCCATAGGCCCGATAAACATAGAACTTCGCGGCGGCCTTGTGTACGGTCTTGCCGGTGTGCGCGAAAGCGGCACGGAAACGCTGATGCTGGCGCTTGCCGGGTTCCTGCGGCCCGCCGCCGGACGGATTCTGACTGGAAACGCCGTTATGGAAGCAGGGACGCTCGGCTTCCGCAGGAACGGCGGCGCATATCTGGGTATGGACGGCGGACGGTCGATAGCCGCCTGGGACAATGAACTTTCGATCCGCGACAACCTGGTGATACACGCGCACCGGCGCTTCCCCCAACCGTCCCGCCCGCTTGCGGGGATCGGACTGCTAGACGGCAGGCGCTTGCGCGAATGGACGCGCCGTCTCATGCGGCAGGCAGACATAGCCGGGCCGCCCGGCGTGAAGGCCGCCTCCCTGTCGGGCGGTATGCTGCAACGTCTGCTTGTAGCGCGTGAACTGGCCGAAAACGCACGGGTAATCATAATGTCGGAACCGGGCTGGGGGCTGGACGGACGCCGCCGGAAAGCCCTGTTCGCCCTTTTACGGGACGCGGCGGACGCGGGAAAGGCGGTTCTGCTGTTCCTGTCGGACCTGAACGACCTGTTGGAGCTTTCGGACGAAATCTTTGCGATGTGCCGGGGCAAAATCGTTCTGTACCTGAAAAGAGACGCGCTCAGGGGCAAGGATAGTTCCGCGGCAAAGAACCGGATAAACGCGGCAATGAGCGGGGCGGCGATCCCGTGAACCTTGTACACTTCCTGACGAACCCCTGGGCTTCTGTATGGTTTGCCGGAAACACTCTCGATTACACGGCGCTGCTCGTCTGCGCCTCGATCGGGGCGGCCTTCGCGTTCAGGGGCGGACTTTTCAATCTGGGGCTGGAGGGGCAGATATACCTTGGCGGCCTTGCCGCCGCCTGCGCGCTGCTCTTCGTGCCGGGCGGCTTAGCGCCCGGCCTTTCGCTCGGCCTTGCCGCCGCCGCCGCCGCGCTTACCGGCGCGTTGATGGGCCTCTTTTGCGCCTTTCTGAAGAAAACCACCGGGGCCAACACGCTGATCACGACATTCCTGTTGTCCTCCGCCCTGATGCCTGTGGCGGACTTCATTATCGCCGGGCCCCTCCGCGACAGCGCCGGAAGTATGCTGGCGACGGCGCGTTTCAGCGCGGGCCTGCCCCGTATACTGCCGCCGTCAAACCTGTCGCTTTCATTCGTCTTTTCCGTCGGCCTGTGCGTCACGGCCCACATTTTCATAAGCCGGACGGGGGCCGGTTACCGCTTCCGTATCGCCGGCGGCAGCCCCGCGTTCGCCCGCTACGGCGGAATAGACGCGGACTCGGTTTCCGTACCGGCGCTGGGCTTGTCAGGCGCTTTCGGCGGACTCTGCGGCTTCTTTGCCGTTGCCGGAACCTACGGCCTCTGCTACCAGGGCTTCAGCGGCGGCCTGGGCTGGGCGGGCATGGCGGTGGCGCTGATTGCCAGGAACCGTTTCCCCGCCCTGCTCCCGGCCGCCCTGTTCTACGCGACGCTGAAGTCGGGCGTCGATCAGACGCTGCTTTCCTCCGTGATCAGCATCAACGCCTCGCAACTGCTGGAAGCGCTGATACTGATGCTCGCCACAGTGAAATTCTCCAGGGCGCGGCTTTTAAAAGGGATAGCGCATGGGATTTAACATCTTATACGCCGCCGCGCCGGTACTGACCGCCGCGCTGGGCGCCTTGCTTACGGAGTATGCCGGCTTCCTGCTGATCGGAATAGAAGGCTTCATTGTCATGGGCTCCTTCGGATGTTTCGCGTTGACAGTCTGGACCGGTTCGACGGCGGCGGGAACCCTGATAAGCGCGTTCCTGTGCGCCGCCGGCGGCTTCTTGCTCGCCCGCTTCGTGCGAAAGAGCGGCGCCGACCCTTTCGTGGCCGGAATAGCGACGAACCTTGCCGCCCACGGCCTGTGCGGGGCGCTTTCACTGCGGTTTTTCGGCACGGCGGGCGTTTTACGGAACGCGGCCTTCTCCGCGCAAGCCCCGCTGCGCATAGCGCCGCTCGAAGGACTGCCCGTGTTGGGAGCCCTGCTTTCGTCGCAGCCGCCGTTTGTCTACGCGGCTTTTGCCTGCCTTGCCGCCGAAGCGCTTTTCCTGAAAAGCACCGTTTGGGGACTGCGCCTAAAAGCCGTCGGACTTTCCGGCCCCGCCGCCCTGGAACGCGGCCTTAACGGATGGCGTTACAGGGAAGCCTCCTGGACGGCGGCGGCCTTCCTGGCCGCGCTTTCCGGCTGCGCCCTAAGCCTGAGGGTCGGCGTCTACGCCCCGGGCGGTGCGGGCAGCCGTGCATGGATAGCACTGGCCGCCGTCTACATGGGCTTCCGCAACATCTGGGGCATCCTGGCCGCGAGCCTTGTCTTCGCGTTTGCGGAAAACCTCTCCTTCAGCGTTCAGGGCCTCTTTCAGGACTCCTCCGTCGCGTTCCTGGGCATCCCTTCGGCTCTGGCCCTGCTTCTCTATGTATTCGCACACCGTTCACGCCTGCGGCTCAACAACCGCATCATCAAAACAACTACCACAAAGCCGTCAAATTCCGGATGACAGAGGCTTTCCCAAAGAAGTATACAAGCCGGTACGGCTGTGCACGTTACGAAAAACAGAGGAGTCGCCGGACCAAAGGTACGTGTTCCGTCCGCTGTACCCTATCCCCAAGTAAACGCGCATGGACTAAAGTCCGTCCCGTTTTTTCATATAAATCCAAGGCAGCCGGACAAGCGAAGCTTGTCTCCCAAGCGAAGCTTGTCCGCCAAAAACTGAAGTTTTGGGAAAGTCCCGTAAATATACGGGCGCCTGCCTGCGATTTGCTTTAACGGACGGAGAAAAAAGGGAAAGGAGCCTAAGCGGAAAGGCCCTTCCGGCCCGAAGCGCGGCGTGGAGCTTCATTCATACGCCGCCCCACTTACCAACAAACGGATTTATCAGCTATTATGAGCGATGGACCTTGAGACAAAACGAAAACTGGCCGCGTACAAACGCGGCGCAGGGGCGACCCCGGAGCAAACTCAGGCGGTGAAAGCCGAAGTTTCCGGAGCGGAAGCGGTGAAAGACGAGGAAGGCAGGCCGGAGGGCTGGCGCGAAAAGGCGGGGGCCTTTGCGAAGATACCGGCCCGCCAGGCGCCCGGCGGGCCGGACGGGGACGGCGGCAGCAGGGAATCCAAGGCGAGGAAAGTCGCGAAGTTCCTTATCCTGATAGGGCCCGACCAGGCCGCCAAGGTGCTTGCAAACCTTGACGAGGATCAGGTCGAAAGCATTTCGCGCGAGATCGCCGATATTCGCGGCATAACGAAGGAGGAGGCGTCCGAGATTTTCGCCGAATTTCAGGGGCTGCTCTCGTCGTCCCTTTCCTCCGGCGGCGCGGCGGGCGGTCTGGAGGAGGCCCGCCGCCTCTTGTACGCCGCCTTCGGCCCGGAAAAGGGCGAGGCCTTCCTGCGCCGTTCCGTTCCGGACGTAAAGGAAACTTCGTTCAGCTTCCTTGAGGATTTTTCGGGGGAGCAGGTGGCCATGCTGCTGAGGGACGAGCTTCCGGCGACGGGCGCGGTTATACTTTCACGGATATCCGCGTCCCTGGCCGCAAAGGCGCTTGCCTGCGCGGAACCGGCGTGGCGGCTCGAAACGGTGCGCCGTATCGGGCGGCTCGGCAAAATTTCGCCGGAAGCGCTCGAAAAGACGGCCTCCGTGCTGCGCGAGAAGGCCCGCAGCATAAGCGGGCTGGTTACCAGCGATGTTGACGGCATGGGGGCGCTGGCCGCGATCCTTAAACATTCCGCCGTCTCTTTTGGCGACAGGATACTGAACGAGCTGTCGGACGAGGACCCTGACCTGAGCAGCAAGCTGAAGGAACGCCTTTACACCCTGGACGACGTGGTCAAGGCGGAGAACAAGCCGATACAGCAAAAACTGCGCGAAATGGACATCCGGGACATTGCCGTGCTCGTCAAGGGGCGCGAGGGAGCCTTTACCGAAAAGATCCTTTCCAACATTTCCACCCGCCGCCGCGCTGAAGTGGAAGACGAACTGCGCTTCATGGGGCTTATATCCAAAAAGGACTCGGACGCGGCGATCAAAAGCTTCATGGACTGGTTCCGCAATGAACGGGAAAGCGGGCAAATCCTTATGCTGGGCGACGAGTTGGTGAGCTGAATGAACAAACCTGACGCCCTCTACCTTGTTGACTCTTACGCTCTGATTTACCGCTCGTACTTCGCGTTCATCTCGCGCCCGCTGCGGAACAAGGACGGCAAGAATATGTCCGCCCTGTTCGGCTTTGCCCGTACCTTGATCACGCTTCTGGACGGGAACGGGAGCGGGGTACGCTTCCTTGCAGCCGTTTTCGATTCGCGTACCCCCACTTTCCGCCACAAGCAGTACCCCCAGTATAAGGCGCAGAGGCAGAAAGCGCCGGAAGACCTGCACGCCCAGGTGCCGCTCGTCGAGGAATTTCTTCATGCGCTGAAGATACCCGTCCTCAAGGTTGACGGTTTCGAGGCGGACGACGTGATAGCCACACTGGCCGAAAGGTGCCGCGCCGAAAAGTATCCCTGCTACATCGTTTCTTCCGATAAAGACCTGTTGCAGCTTGTCGGTGACGGCATAATCCAGCTTCGCCCCTCAAAAACGTCGGCGGGAACCGTCTCGCAGTACAACAAACTTACAAAGCTGCCCTACCAGACTATGGGACGGGACGAGGTATGCGCGGAGTGGGGGATTCCCCCCGAAAAAATCCTTGATTTGCTGTCGCTGACCGGCGACAGTTCGGACAATGTGCCGGGCGTTAAAGGGATCGGCGATAAGACCGCCGTCAAGCTGCTGACACGCTACGGCTCCCTGGACCAAATCTATCAAAATATAGGCTCTATCGACAGCGGCCTGGCAAAAAAACTGGCGGAGGGCAAGGACAACGCCTACCTTTCCAGGGATCTGATCACGCTGCGCGGAGACGTGCCGCTTCCGGTAAGCGGCATGTCCGGCCTCAGCATCGAAAACCTTGACCGCAGGGCGGGGGCGGCCTTTCTTGTACGGGAAAGTATCCCGTCTCTTGCCAAGGAACTTCTGAACGGGCCTTTGGACGGGCTGGAAGACGCCAACGGCGGCGCAAAACCGCGCTACGGTAACGCCGCCGCCGGTGAAAGCGGCATGGATAACGCCGAAAAAGATGACGTTTTGCCATGTGAACCGGTTGGCTCTTACAGGGTTATTCTCGATCTAAAGGAATTGGAGGCCCTCCTTGAGGAGGCGCGCAGACAGGGTTACTTCGCGCTGAATTTCGCGACCGACACCCCCGAAGCCTGGCGCGACAAACTGGTCGGTCTGTCCCTGGCCGTGAAGGTGCGCGAAGCGGTCTATGTCCCGCTGTGCCCGCACGGGCCGGCATCTTCGACACGTGACGAGCGCTGTCTGCCGGAAAAGGCTGTCCGCGCCCTGATCGCGCCTCTGCTGGCTGACAGTTCCGTCAATGTGATAGCGCATAACGTAAAGTTCAACTGCGAAGTTTCCTGCGTATGGGGGCTTCCCCGCTGGAGCTGTTCGATCTATGACACGATGATTGCGGCCTGGCTCTGTGTGCCGGAACGTTCCAGCTACGCTCTTTCGGCCCTTGCCCGCGATCACCTGGGCTACGACGCGGTAAGCTACTTTTCGATAGTCCCCAAGGGAGGCCTGTTCCACGAAACGCCGCTTGAAACCGCCTGCCGGTATTCGGCGGAGGCCGCCGACCTCTGTCTGCGGATAAAGGCCGTCCTGGACGAAAAGATGAACGAAACCGGCTCGCGTTCCCTGTTCGACACGCTCGAAATGCCGCTCGTGCCCATCCTGGCCAAGATGGAAGGCACCGGGATAATGATAGAAAGCTCCGCCCTGCGCGCCTACGGAGCGGAGCTTGGCGTCGATATTGAACGGACCCAGGCTGAAACATGGAAAATTGTCGGTCATAAGTTCAACCTGTCTTCCCCAAAGCAGCTGCAGGACATACTTTTTACGGAGCGCGGACTCAAACCGGGCAAAAAAACAAAGACCGGATACTCCACCGACGTGGCCGTCCTCGCCGAGCTTGCCCGCAGCGACCCCGTTCCGGGTCTTATCCTGCGGCACCGGGCGCTCAGCAAGCTGAAGTCCACCTATGTTGACGTTCTGCCGGCCATTGCCGACAGTAAGGGCCGTGTCCACACCAGCTTTATCCAAAACGGCACCGCGACCGGACGCCTTTCCAGCCGTGACCCCAATCTACAGAATATACCGGTCCGGGACGAAGAAGGCAGGCGTATCCGCGAGGCCTTTGTCGCATCGCCGGGAATGACTCTGGTATCCGCCGACTATAGCCAGATAGAGCTGGTTGTACTGGCCCACCTTTCCAAAGACGAGGCGCTCAGCGCAGCCTTTAACGCGGGCAAGGACATACACGCGGAAACGGCGGCGCGTATCTTCGGCATTGACGAAAGCGCGGTTGACGCGGCCCAGCGCCGTATCGCCAAGGTGATCAACTTCGGCGTGATGTACGGCATGAGCGCGTTCCGTCTTGGCGATGAGCTTGGTATAAGCCGTACCGAAGCCGTTTCTTTCATCGACGCCTACTTCAAAACTTACAGCGGGGTCCGCGCCCTGTTAAGCAATATTATTGAAGGTGCGGAAAAAAACGGCTACGTCTCGACGCTTTTTGGCCGCCGCCGGGCCATACCGACGATCAATTCGTCCAACAAGACCGAAAAGGCCGCCGCACAGCGCATCGCCGTCAATACGCCGATTCAGGGAACGGCCGCCGACATCGTGAAACGCGCTATGATAGACCTGGACAAGGCTCTTACGGAAGTGAACGAGGACCATCCCGAAGACAAGCGCTGGCGTATGCTGCTTCAGGTTCATGACGAACTTATCCTGGAAGGCCCGGAAGAGGAAGGCGAGGCGACGGCCCGCCTGGTTCGCGGCGTGATGGAAAATGCGGCCAAACTCTCCGTCCCGCTACGGGTAAGCGTAGAAATCGGCAAACGCTGGGGAGACTTCCACTAATAGAGGGCGGACTCTGCGTCTTTTCCTGGGACATCAGGTACGCCCGGTTCTTGGGGATTGGTTTCTAGCGTTTGTTGTTCCGCTTACCCCTGTGCCGCTGCGTTGATGCCTGTGTCGGCCAGGACTCGCAATGGATAGAAGCGGAATAACCGTTGCGCGGTTATTTTCGGAGTTTTGCTTTGCAAAACTCCACCTGGGATACAGGGAAGGGATTTAATCGTTTCATGGGCGGGAGGTTTAACCGCTTCGCGGTTTGTGCGGAATTGGAGCGGATAGCCCGCTCGCCGCGCAGCGGCGATGCGCCCAAAATGGAACACCCCCACCCTATACAAAGCTAAACTTGACCCACAATTCAGATTTCAGGGCAGACGTATCCCCCTGGGCGGGTTCGGTGTGGTGAGGAAATGGAGGCCGCTAAGATTCTACGGGCGGATTATGCCGTTTATCCGGGCGCCGGGGCGATGGTAAGTGGGTATAGACGGGAAAACGCGGCCCCGGCAGTCCGTTCCCCTCTGCGGGGTCTGACCCCGCAGAGGGCCGGGGAGTCCCCCGCCGCCATGCGTCCGGCGAGGCGTTCCCCGCTGTGGGGTCTGACCCTGCCGCCGTCCGGCGGGACTCCCGCCGCCATGCGTCCTGCGAGGCGTTGCCCGATTACGGGTCTGACCCCGCAGAGGGCCGGGGAGTCCCCCGCCGCCTCCACGCCGTCCGGCGGCTCCCCTTCCAGGATCCGCGACCAGTACCGGTCGCCCCACAGGTGTCCCGTCCGTCCATTGTCCCTGTTGTACCTAATGGCGAAGGTCTGCTTCAGCCATTTCATTATCGCGGGCAGCTCGAACCCGTCCGCGGGCCTGATGTAAAAGGCCAGCCGGTCGCCGGCAAGACTTAAGCCCCGGACCGCGAAGACAAACCTGTTCGCGGTCTCACGGAACACCCGGTCGAACAGAGCCGGGGCCCGGCCCCCGCGAAACAGGGGTTCCCGGTTGTTGACGCGGGTACTGATTTCGTACCACACGCCCTGTTTCAGCATTCTTAAATGTCTCATGTAAATATATTGGCGATTAACCCGCGGTTTGCTTTAATATACGGAGAAAAAACGGAAAGAAGCCGGACCGGAAACACCGTTCCGGCGGCTCGGCGGGGAGCTTTTCGTCAGGAAATATTTTGCGGGTCAAGTTTAGGGCTTGCCGCGTGGAGGCTCATTCGCAGCGGAGTCTGCTCCACCGCCTTGTGTCCCTCCTTATCAGGTTAGGCAGGAGGTAAAACGTCAGGCACAAACCGCATAGCGGTTTGCCGTTGTGGGTTGCGCCGGCGGCACAATCCACACGCGTACGCTTGACGCTGTTTTGTGGCGGGGAGGTTCATTTACCCGGCCAAATCAAATCTGAAAAGCGAAAATAGCGGGACGCAGGAAAGACATCGCCAGGTCCGGTATAATGAAGTTGCAAAACACATCCAGCGGAGGAGCCGGGTTGTAATCCGCCGGTGCCGATGATACGGGGGATGACAGGGTTTCCGGATGCGGACGGCGGGTACGGCATAAGGTCCGCGATGGAGAAACTGCCTGGGGAAGCGAGTCCGGCGGGGCGGATCCGCCGTTTGCCGGTGCGCGGAAGAAGCCGGAAATCCGTGTAGTGGGCACGATACGGGCGGCGTACACGCCCCTGCGGAGCCAAATCCCGGTGTGAACCGGGTTTGACCGGGGCGTGATGAAGGACGGTTTCCTCGCTTTTGATCCGGCGGCGCGCCGCAGAGGGCCGGCGGGCGGCCAATTCCGCGAAACCTTGACGGGGAGCGATGTATTTTCGGGGCGGGCAGAAGAGCGGGCGCTGCCAAAAAACGCGGCCAAGCGCCGGGTTTTGACGCTTTTTTGGACATAAAGGAGGAGCTTCCCTTCCCCCCTTAAGGGCGCTCATTACGGTAAGGGCATGGAATTCATCAACGAGCCCCTGCCCAGGTGGTGTCCTGGACGGCATACCGGGCCGACGCGAACCGGGCCCTGTCACAAAAATGATAACTGTTACGCCGGGCAAAAGAACTTCGATGTCGTGCGGAAAACGGACGGCTGCTTCCGGTTCGACACGTCCGCCGAGTACGCCGTCTGGCGGAGCTGTACCGCTACCTGTGTCCGCTGTACAATTACCGGTATCAGTCCTTCAAGCCGGTGTCGAAAGAAAAACAGGCGGGCGGGTGGTACAAAAAAGTTTACGGGAAGGGAGCGCGGACGCCCTTCCGCCGGCTGGCGAAGTCGCCTGATACTTCAGAGGAGTGCAAGGCGGAACTGAGGCGGAGGCGGGCCTTGTATAACCCGGTTGAATTGAACCGGAAGCTGAACGGGGCGATAGAGAACCTGTTGAAGCTCATTCGTGAAAAGGGCTGCACTGGAAATCCTCCCTGTCAGTGAGGAGGGGATCAGACCCCCGCAGCCTGATTTCGGCTGGAATAATTATTAGCCAATGCGTTCTATTGACATTCCTCCATTATTATAGTTTATTTTATATCAAACAGGATAATGTATACTAAAGGATGCATGGCCTTATAACCCGTAGCTCCCTGGTTCAGGCCCGGGAAGGCCCAAATTTACGGCGGGGCAGCCGCCCGTTGACATCTTTTTTGAATGTTTGTTATGATGGGTACATCATAAAGTTTTGACAGGCCGCTGTAGCTCAGTTGGTAGAGCAAAGGACTGAAAATCCTTGTGGCAAGAGTTCGATTCTCTTTGGCGGCAAACTTAAAAAACAATCCTTGCGGATGTTTTATGAAGCAAGGCCCGGACAGAGATACGCAAAGTCCGGCGAATAACCCGTAAAAATCCGCGTCCGTTTACGCCACGGATCGCAATTTCATCTGTCTAACATTTGTTATACCCGGCCATTCGCGCATTTCGTTTTGGACGGACTGCCGTATCACCTGTTTGAAAAAAAATGGCCGCGGCGGGGATTTTCTACCGGCTGCGGCTGCAATTTGGACGAGCTGCGTCTATCCTGGCTACGCTACATAAACCTGTAGTATCTGCTGGCGAGCCGGATGTTGCAGGCGTTTGATCGCCTTTTTTTCGATCTGCCTGATCCGTTCCTTTGTCAGATTGAAGCGGTCGCCGATTTCCCGCAGGGACATCTGAATCGAATCGCCGATTCCAAAGCGGCATCGGATTACGGCGGCTTCTTTCTTGTCCAGTGTTCCCAAAACCGCTTCAATATCATCACGCATAAGGCTTTGCTCGGCAAATTCGTATGGCGACTGGTAGGTGTCATCCTCGATATGATCCGCTATGATACAGGAATCTTTTTCGGAATAAACCGGTGTATCGAGAGATACCATTTCACGGCTTACGTTCAGCAGTCTGTTGACGTGGGAGGCGCTCATATCAAGGGTACGGGCGATCTCGTTTATTTCAGATTCGCAGGATTCAACATTCTGTAGTTCGTTTTTGGTACGCTGTATGCGCAGTAATTCATCGGCACGATTCATCGGCAAGCGTATCATCCGCGATTTTTCGGATATGGCCTTCAGAATAGCCTGACGTATCCACCAAACCGCATATGAAATGAAATGATAACCTTTATCAACATCAAAACGACTTACGGCGCTAATCAAGCCTATGTTGCCTTCGCTTATCAGGTCGGTGAGAGGCAGACCCTGCCCCTGGTACCGCTTTGCGACATTGACGACAAAGCGTAGATTCGCTCTGACCAGTGTATTCAACGCGGCTTGATCACCCGCGGCAGCTTTACGTGCTACGGTATCTTCTTCTTCCCTGGTTAGCAAGGGGATCCGGCTAATATCTTTTAAATAAAGAGTCAACACATTTTCATCCGGCGTCGCGGAACGTTTATTATTCACTGTATTTCGTTTCCTATTCATGGAAACCTCCTATAATGCTAATATTATAGCAACAAGCGTGCCAACCATACAAATATCGGGCAGTTGGATATATTTCATGTTAAATTGTTATTGCACATAGATTTACATGACTTGACCCCTGTTTTATTCTCGGCGGAACCATCCGTTATATTTTCTGTTTAATCAGCAATAGTGTAAGATTGACACAACGTACTGTTTCAAAGTGATATATGTATCAATATGACGCGTTTATTCGCAGTGGGGTCTGCTCCCCCGCCTTGTCCCTCCTTATAAGGTTAGGCAGGAAATAAAACGTCAGGCACAAACCGCATCGCGGTTTGCCGTTGTGTATTGTGCCGGTGGCACAATACACACGCGGAAGCTTGACGCTGTTTTGTGGCGGGGAGGTTCATTTTAAGTGAACAGTTAACTTTTTATGAGCGTAAGCCGGTTCCCTTCCATCTATTGGTATCAGGCATCTTTTACGGTACGGTCTAAATACGCCTTAAACAACTTCATTCGCAAAGGGGGGCGGGAGGCGGGCCGGCTTATAGTCGGCTTCTTAAGTATCCATGCGGCACAGTTCAAGGGCAAACTGTACTACGTTCTCAAAATTATTGCCGTCAAGCATTGCGGCCGTATCTTCAGGGCCGTTCAACAGCCGCCACGTCTGCGGGATATGGTCCATGCCGCGCCGCCGCTGCTGCTCGCCGCAGATAAGGGCATTGACGTACAAATCGTTTCTGCGGACGACGGCGGAAAAGTCCGCCGCTTCTTTTGCGGGCAGCACCGTTATCGTCTGCGCCGCCATGCCGGCCAGCAAAAAACCGGCGTCGTCAGAAAAAGGCGTCGGCAGCAACAGAAAGCGCCCGTCAAGGCTGTTTTTTGCCGCGTCCATTGCCCTAAGCTGCAACAGGCGGAGGCGGTTTTTGAGCGGCGCGACCTCCCCGCTATGGTAATTCTTTAACAGATGGCCTGCCGTTTTGGAAATTATCAGTGTATCGCCCCGCCCGCAGGCGTCAAAAATAAAAAATCTGCCGGCTTCAAGACCCGCCTTGCTCAAACCCTGCGCAAGCAGGTACGAACCCTGGGACCGGATCCCTTCGCCGCGCATCAGTTCTTCCTTGTCGGTAAAGATGATGAGCCATTCTCCGGCGGCGCGACCGCGCAGTCGGATCGCCGCGTCTATCAGCATAAAGACCGCCGCCCCGTTATCGTTCGCACCCGGACTTTCCGGTATCCTGTCGTAATGCGCGGCCAGCACGGTCAGCAGTTTCTTTTCCGCCGGCTGGAACGTGTACGACGAGGGCGCGACAAAGATATGCCGTTTCCCCGAAATGTTAACAACGGAAACATGCAGTTTCAGTTCGTCAAGCAGGGATATAAGCACCTCAAACCTATCGTTTTTGGTATCAACGAAGTCGTTAAAACGATGGTACGGCGGGGAGGGTTTGGCTGAATTGACCGTTCCCTCTCTTGGAACGGACACCTGCGTCACCGCTCGCGGTAAATGATGCGTCCGCGGCTTAAATCGTAGGGGGAAAGCGCGATTTTTACATGATCGCCGGGCACAATCCTGATGTAATGCTTACGCATCTTGCCCGAAAGGTGGGCAAGTATCAGGTGGCCGTTCTGGTTGTCGAGTTCCACCCGGAACATCGTGTTTGGTAAGGCTTCTTTTACGGTGCCTTCAACTTCTATAGCTTCTTCTTTTGCCATGCTTCAATCTAATACTTTTTAAAAAGCGCTGTCAATCGGCCCGCGCTGCCTCCACTTATAATGAGCACTGAATAATGAAAAAGAATTAGGAATGGGTTATGAACAGCGGGGGGTGATTATACCGGGCCCTTTTGTAAATACAAAAGACGAGCATAGTTAAGGTGGATTCCGGCAATCATAATTGGCTATGCAGGCAGAGGCCGGGCCCATGCCTGCCCGTACTGAGAAGGCTGAAGAGTACACTTCATCGGGGGGGGGGGGGGTATTCAATCGGCGCATGACACCGCACCCCGGTATAAAACGCAAAACACTTTTTCAACCATGCCTTCACTTTCTCAATACTCCGGTAATCCTTCAAGTGAATCCAGAATTATATCGATTTCGTAATTTGCATAGCATCCTTTTCCCAAAACTTTGAGGCTTTCCCAAAAATTCAGTTTTGGGGAGACAAGCTTTGTTTGCCCGGCAACCTTGAAGTTCGCAGTTTTGCAAGTATGAAAATCTGAAGGCCGAAGGCCTCAAAAACTGCAAAAGCCTGAGCAAAAACCGTGAGCGTTAGCGCACAGTCAATTAGTTTTGGGACAGGCTCACTTGTTAATCATTTTAGCAGGAATTTCGCGTAACGTTCCGGCTGTTGCGAACCTGCGGTTCGATGACGGTTTGGCGGCCCGAATAGAAAAATGCGTAGCATTTCCAGGGCCGACAAACTGTGCCACAAAACCGCGTCAAGCGGTTTTACCCGATGTTTGACCCGCCTGCTTTGCCATAAAAGGAGGGAGGCGCGGGAATGTTCCCCTGCTGCGCTGGGGCGCGTAGCGAGACCGGGGCCGTTGCGGAGGCCGAGCCGTCTACCGCCCGGTTTGTCCGGCAGGACAAAAAAGCGTAAACAGTCTGCGGCAGCAAAGCTGCCGAGTTATGTGCAGTTTGCCCGTACTCCATTATATTTTATTCGCAAAGTCTGGTTTAATACCCCGCCGAACCTTAGGTTCGCGCTTGCCGCGGCTCAAGTAAGGCAACGACTACAAAGATTTTGTATTAAACCAGACGATATTATAAACTTCCGCATCCGATCGAGCCTCCGCTCCAACCAACACAACGCTTAAGATACCGTGCGGAGGCTCATTCGTTTATTTCAAGGACTCTTGCGGATCAAGGCGCGTATGTAAAGCGGCGGACGGGACCAGCGGGCTAGAGGCTTGAGCTTTTCCAGACAAGGCTGTTTTCCATGCCTTCTATCGTTTTGATCAGGGAAAGCCAGTAATCCGCCTCGGACTGGGACGTGTACGGGCCAACGCGCACTCGGTAATATGTTTTTCCACCGACATTACCGTTGGTAACGACGGACGTTATGCCTTTACTTGCCAAAAATTCTTTCGCCTTATCGGCGTAGGCTTTCTTTGAATAGGAGTTGGTCTGAACCCACCAGGCTGGTTTTGGAGCGGGCTTTGCCGCCTTTGCGCCGCCGGACGGTGGCGCGGCCGGCACGGCGTGGGCAACAGGCTCGGCAGGCGGCGGAGAGACAGGGCTCGATGCGGCTGCCGCCGCCGGAGGGGCCGCCAGCGTGATAATATTTTCGTGCGGACTTGGGATCGTGATAATTGTTCTGGTATTACCGTCATTGAGCCGCTCAACACGCACGGCATTCTCTGCGTTATCTCCGTTTATGTAGATAACATTTTCAAGTTTCGGCTGTGTTTCGGCGGCCACGGTGACAGGCGGCGCTGCCGGTTCCGGCAAGACCCGCGGTGTTTCCGTAACGAGAACGCCCGGAGTCTCCTCTACGGTCGCGCGCGGTGAGCCGGGAGACACGGGCACCTGCTCGGACTTTGTCAGAGAAGAATAATCACGAGGCGAAAACACAAGTATAGACGCGCCGATCACTATCACCAGGAACAAACCTACAGACACTGATACAAGCAATAGCTTTTTCTTTTCCATAAAGTCCCCTCTGATCAACCGCGCAGAATATTCAAAATCATGTCCACCTGTTTTTCCAAACCGTGGCGGTTTAATCGCGAAAAAATACCAAACCCCCAATTGTATATATAATATGTATCGGCCTTTTTTGCGGAATAATAAATATCAAAATGCTGACTTTCAAAGCGCCTCCGTAACTCTTTCCAAGAAAGCCCGTCCCGTTTCCTGGCTCTGAACATCCTTAGCGGGCGGGGCGCCTTCACAATGACAAGCGCGTCAAGCCTGTCGAACACGACCGATCTATGCAACAACGCCGCGTTGATAACGCGGGGAAGGGCGGAATTGGCAGCAAGCCATTTCAGCGTCAGGTCGTTTACTTCGGGATGAACGATGCTTTCCAGCAGGGCAAGCTCCTCCGGCTTCCCGAAAACGGATTTTCCCAGGGCGCGTCTGTCCACAGCCCCGTCCGGCCCCAAAACGGCGCTTGTGAAACGTTCCACTATGGCATTTTTTTGGTTTACAAGCGCGGTGTGTCCAAGTTTGTCAACATCAAGAACGGCAAACCCCTTTTTTTCAAGAATTCCGCCGACAAAATTTTTCCCCGCGCAGTAGAGCCCCGTGAGTCCCAACAGCAGCCTGTCCCTATTCATTCGTGATGAAGCTGTCTTTATAGTCCGCCGAATGCCTTCTCAACTGTTCAAGCGCGTATTCAGCCTCAATTTTGTTGACGTAAGGGCCCGCCTTTACTCG
This sequence comes from Spirochaetaceae bacterium, assembly GCA_031290855.1. Classification (GTDB taxonomy): domain Bacteria; phylum Spirochaetota; class Spirochaetia; order Treponematales; family Breznakiellaceae; genus JAIRMY01. Next base: position 18,829 of record JAISLM010000021.1, on the reverse strand, counting down.
GTAGTATGTCACACCGTTTACGGAGGACGTGAATATTTCGGCGCTTCCTATGCCCGTGTTCGAAAAATTCCGCCATGTGCGCTGCGCGTGCGCAGCTTCGGTGTACGAGCCGATCTGAACCCAGTAAGCGTCCTGAAGCCTGTACGATCCGGGGACGCTTCCAGGCGATAAAACCTCTATAGAAGTATTCTTGCCGGGCGCGCCGGAGGCCGCCGGAAACTGTGCCGTCTGCCGGTTTGTCTGCCTCGGCACTGGCTGCACCGCCGGCATCTGGTAAAGTTCCTTTGGCGGAAACTGGAATTCACTGCCGCTCCGCTGCCATGTTTGTACCGGCGGCTGTGAAACGGGCTGCGACGTGCCGGCGGGCTTCTGCTGGTAACTCTGTGGCGGCTGTGACCGTGGAGACGCGGTTTGAGCCCGCGCGGGATAAGTCTGATCGTTTTGAGCCTGGGTGTTTTTCGGCACATACCGGGACATCTCATTCTTCACAGTGGCCGCGGTTTGAGGCTGCGGACGCTCCGGGTAGTCCCCGTTGACGGAGGCCAGTATAACCTCGCGCGAAGATATACTGTACAGTTTGTTGATAAACGTCCCTATCGCGGCGCGTATATCGCCAATGACCTTCTCGGTAAGAGACGAGCTACAGTCAAGCACCAGGTAGACTATCGCGGATTTACGTTCATGCGTAAAATCCGCCGTTTTGCGGGCAAAGAATTCACTGTTCGGCAGCCAGCCAAAGGAATCCTCGCCGGGCTGCATATACCATTGCCTAACATTGGGTACCTGGAAGTCGTTATTAAGCAGAATATTGTAGTCTATGCCTGTTTCGTTCCGTTTTCCAGGCAGGCGGCGGCCCTCCACATACTTTATACCGTGCGCGCTTATGTTGCCAAGCGCGTAGCCTTTGCCGGCTTCGTCCCAGCTTACCCGTGCTTCAACATAATACTCAGAAGCGTCCGGCGTACCAATATCGCCGTCAAAAGTTATCCGAAGCAATGTGTTTACAGGATAAGCCGGAGTAGACAGCGTCAAGTTCATCCGGGGCGTATAGATGTTTAAGTCATCCGCTATCGCGGTAAGCCTCTCGTCCATCTGCGAGACCTCGCTGAATTCCGAAACATTGCCGGGCACGGAGGCAAGGGACTGCAAGGTCTGCGTAAATTCGGCGGCATTCTGAATGTCCCTGCCTGGAATCCCTATTGACCAGGCGTTGACTCTGACTCCCGCTATTTTTCTTGTTGACAACTGCTGGCTGATATAAGTTCTGTAAGCGGAGGCGGAACTTCTGCGTCTGAAATCACGATCTTCCAGCGGCGCAAAGTCCACATCCGTAGAACTTGTATCCGTGCCGTCGGTAAATGTTATGACAGTAACCGAATCAAGATTTCCCGGCAGTGTACCGTCCTGTTCCATAGCGCTCAAGTTGGCAAGCGCCTTATGGTCGGCATAGTATAGCGCGGTGCCGGTAGTCTTTGACGGCACATAACTGCGGGCAAGGTACTCAAGCAGAACCTGCCTTCCCGGCGCGTCCAGCGGAATCAACGCGGGAGACCCGTCAGGATTCTGGGTGATGTCGTTCACTTTGCCCGAAAAACTGATGATGCCTATATAAATCCCTTCATTAAAGGTGGAATTCTTGGGTTTAGCTTCTTTTTTTGCCGCAGCGCCGTATCCCGTGTAAGCTGTACCGGCGTTACTCTGAAACGAATCGCTGCTGCCGGCGCCGTCACCGACGGCACTTGAAGCGGCCATCTGCCTGGCCGCTTCCTGTTTGTTTATGCGTATTGGTTTTGTCATGACCAAATCCCGATTACTGGAAGAGCGCTCTATCTTGTAAAAATACTTTGTGGCGGGCGGTTCCAATTCTTCGTCCAGATAACTGGTCTGTAACGCTTCAATCTCGTTTACAAGGGTGTATGTCTTATCCTCCATATCAAACCGGTAAAGACCCCAGCGGTATTTTTCCGGTTTCGATAAGCCGCTCCAATCAATGGATACATGGCGGGATGTGTCTGACGGCCCTGTTACTACCAGTTTGGGTTCGTTGGAGCCTCCCGCAAAACTCTCCAAGGCAGGCAATAAAACAAGCGCGAAGACGGCAAGAGTCTTAATTATTTTGATATTCATCAGGTATCCCCATATTCTATATATTTATCGGGGTTTCCGGATAAAAACCTGAACGGCAAATACCGTTAGCCTAAGGCACGGGCAGCCTGCCGCCGTCAAACGAACTTTTGTTGATACGGAACCAGTCGTCAAGGCGTTGTTTCAGCGGCAGGCCGTTCACGCCCCGGCAGGCGTCTCGCAGATACGGGATCACGACACGCTCTTTGATGTCGATCCAGTTTGTCGGCAGAATATTCGGGGCGCCAAGCAGGTCGGCGGGGGGCATGTGTCCCAAAAGTGTCGGGTAGTACAAAGGGAAAATATTTTCGTTCACGGTATGCATCGCCGAAAATCCGTTCGCGATGCCAAAAATAGTATCGGAAATATGCTTTTCCATGCTTTTCTTCAGCAACAGCATCTGCGTTTCTTCCCTAAAAAACCAAACCGTGAATTCGCGGGCCGACTTCTTTGATTTTCCCGTTTTGTTGAGCCCGTAGTATACGGCATTTTCTGAAACCGGAATGAGCCCGCCGCCGGACAGCATACGAAAATTCAGGTTTGACTGCGTTTCGTTTGACATCGTAAAAAACACGGAACTGTTCATATAGGTAAACAGAATCCGGTTTGCGATTACAAGTTTGGATGGAGGATCAAAAAAATACTTAAAAAAGAATTCGTCCTCCGTTTTAAGACCGCCGTTGGACTCGTCGATCCAGCCGCGTATATATTGAATAGCTTCCAGAAGGGCGTCCTCATTCCAATCCAGCGGGTCGTTCTCCCTGAAGGAGGCGTTGAAAATTACCGCCGTTTCAAAAAGGAAATCATTGTTCCACAACGGGGAAAAGCCCATCCGCGCGTACACGGAGTTTTTTTCTTCGTTAAAGCCTTTCCCAAGGGCTTTTATTTCTTGCAGTTCGATAGTAAACGGATTCGATATCAAGCGGCCGTTATTTTCAGAAAAAACCATTACTGGCAAGTTGAAGGATACCGGTACAAGGTACTGCTTGCCGTCGAAGCTGCCCAGCGCAAGCAGGGAGGGGTAAAAACTTTTTTTCAGTTCCGGATTCCGTCTGAAAAGAAAATCCAGGTTTTGCCAGTATTTAAGGTTCGAGGCGCTTTTTAACCAGCTTCCGGCGATTATATCGGGGCCTTTCTTCGTATTGTAAAAGTTTTCCGCAATATTGTTTTTATACATTACCTCGACTTTGTATTTATCCTGGCTAACATTGAATTGTTCGGCGTATAAAGCGAACTCCGGCCTGTCCGTCAAAATAACGGCCGCGCTGTCGTTAAATTCCGTACAGGACGGCAGCAAAAAAAACGGGCCTGTCAAAATTAAAAATATGAATTTACGCTTCATATTACCTATTCGCCAATACACGCTTTACGCACACGGTCGTAGTTCAACAGGGCGCTTCCCGTGTATCGCCGCCTATGAACGGCACGCTTACGCCGAGAGCCCGCGCCTGCTTAATCACGGGCGCGGGCTCCGTAAAGTTGCCGGGCGCGAACGCCACATCGGGATTCAGAGACTTAACCTGCGTAAGCTGGGCGGAAAAATCCTGGCCGCCGGTATTGTAGTCTATGGTCGTAAGAATCGCGTTTGGATTTCCCGTTAATTCGATAAATTTGTCGGTAAAGAACTTGGCAAGGCCCACGGAATAATCGTTGGAGATTTCCCGCACGATAACGGCGTTTTTCGCGCCAAGCTCGCTGTGCGCGTAATTCGCCATCACAGTCCCCTGGAACGGGTCTATGAAGCATACGCGGAAGTACCAGTCATTCCCCGCGGCAACAAGCGGATTCGTGCAGGAAAGCCCGATTACCTGGATACCGGCGTCTTTCGCAACCTCGCCGCCCGCTATCGAAAGCGAAGAACCCCAGGAGCCGAAAATTAAAGACACCTTGTCGCTGGTGACAAGGCGCTGGACCGCGTTGACGCCTCAACCTTGTCGGAATTGTTGTCCGCGATTACAAGCTCAAACTTGTACGTCTTGCCTCCCGCTTCAACGCCTTCCAGCTCTATAGCGCCGCCGCCGGTATTGGCCCCGGTAAGCGGCTCGTAAACGCCGCTCGCCGCCGCTTCCTTTTTCGAACAAGCCGTGACCGTTAGCAGGGATGCCGCGACCGTCGAGGCAACAAGAATTTTGAAGAATCCTTTCATAGTTTTACCTCTTGATTACATTAAAATTTTGGCGTCTCCGGCGCGCCACGCTCCGGAAACCTTCCCGTAAACTTTGGTATCCTGTATTTTCATACAATTCCCAATAATTTTCAAGCGACTATAGGCAATAGCATTGCGGCATTATTGAAGATTTAGCGATTATTCGCAGTGGGGGTCTGCGCCCCCGCCGCTCTGCGGCGGGGAGGTTTATTGTAAAGCGCGGGTGTAATACCCCGCCGCTCTGCTCTAAACCTGGTCCAAAATTCGGCTTTCAGGGCAGACGTGTCCCCCTGGAACGGTTCGGTTTGGGGAGGAAATGGCGGCCTGCTGCGGTTCTCCGGGCGGATTATGCCGCCGCTTCTTTCGCCGGCAGTACCGTTATAGTCTGAGCCGCCAAACCCGCCCTTAAAAAACCGGCGTCATCGGAAAAAGGCGTGGGCGGCAGCGCCAAAGGCAGAATCAAAACTCCGTTCAGCGCCATATTCTATCGAAACCGGCTTCGTATCCCGGCGACACAGGCCGCCGCCGTAAGCCCCACGAAAAGGTTACATCGATAGCGCCTAAGGCGGTTTTGCACTATATCAGTACCGGCGTTAGAGTCATTCTGTCGAACATCCTGTTCCGTACATTGGAGCAACGTAAATCGCCTGTCAAAAGAGGATACGCCACAAGCGGCTCGGCGCCGCACGTTGACACAGTCACGGCGTAAACGTCAAACGGTGTTTAAGTTCGCCCGTCGCCAGTTCGTATACAACGGAACCTGAAGGCTTCTCTATCTTCGTAAACGATATTTCCTGACCTGCAAACAGGTTTCGGACATAAGTGTCCAAATCCCCGTTTTCAACATCGCTGACCAGCACTTCCGGCCTCCTGTCGCCGGCACAGGGGTTGATTATTTCCCGTATCAGTTCATACTCCATGGTTAATCCTCCCAATAATGATCGCGTCATGCCAACAAACACTGACGCGGCGTCCGAAAGTTTTCATACCAGCGCATCTTTTTGGGAAAAAAGATACCCTGTCGTCCTCCCAAAGCCCGCCTTTCGTTACCGTACTTTCGCGCAGGTTACAGAGCCGGCGCACCTCGTCCCGTTTACGCGGGGAAAGCCCGGTCCGGTAAAAACTTGATGGTTTTCCGCCATCCCGACGGCCTTACGGAAAAAAAGCGGCGTATACCACGTAAGTCTGCCTGGACTTACGCGATACACGCCGCTCGGCTCCGTTAAGCATGACGCAAGCGGGAAAAACTGTAAAGCCCCGCCCTGTGGCAGTCGTTGATTCGCAGCGGGATCTGCTCCCCCACCCTTCGGGGCGGGAAGATTCATTTTAGCTTAAAGCGAATTTTTATTGCTTGCAGCTATTTGCGAAGATTTTAAAACTTGCGTAGCTTGAAAACATTACTATGAAAAGTGATATCGAAAACGAACAGCCGGGAAGGCAGATGCGAATTATTTTCGGCAGAAACTTAAAACGGCTGCGTGAAAGAGCAAAATTTTCTCAAATTGAACTGGCTATGGAATCGGGGATAACGCATAATTTTATAAACGACATAGAACACGCGAAACGGGGCGTATCGCTGGACACGATAGAAAAATTATCGCTTGCTTTGAATGTTTCGCCGCATACTTTTTTCATAAGGGAAGAGGCGGCGCTGAAAAAAGACCTGACGCCCTATCCTGAACACATCGACTCGCTGATCAGGGCGGTGGAAGACTTTCGCAGCCATTACGAATGAGCCGCCCTCCGTCATTGGGCAGGATTTAAGCCGATAGCCCCGCGACGGATGCGCGTGTATATGGCTTCCCTGCCCCTTTCAAAAACACCGGTCAACCCTGGCGCGGGATTAGATTCTTCTGCGGATCAAGAGTAGGCTCGAAAGGTTTAGCAGAATGTCGGACAGAGCGGCGGCGATTACAGTTGCGGCGGTCCACGCGAAAAGTTCCGGCGTTTCGAGCTGGGCTTTAGCTATCTGCATACCCGTACCGAGGGCGCTTAGCGGCTGAACCAGCACTTCGGCGGCAACGATAACCTTCCAGCCAAGCGACAGGCCGCTGTGAAGGCCGGCAGCAAGATATGGCATAATGGAAGGAATGTACAGGTATCGGAGTTTCTCGAAACCGTGCAGGCAGTATACCTTGAAGAGTTCCGTCAGTTTGGGGTCGACCGCTTTTACACCGGCCATCGTATTGGCCGCGATGACCGGGAAAATCATCAGAAACGCCGTGAAGACGGGCGTCCTCTCCGAACCAAAGGCCAGAAAAGCGATCAGAATGACGGACATGACGGGCGTAGCGGCTATCACCGAAAAAAAAGGCCGCAGAAAGGCGGCGGCGCGTTTGTCGAGCGCGGAGACGAGGCCGGTCAGCATACCGATCGGTACCGAAATCGCCAGGCCCAGCAACAGTCTGAGCGTGGAGGACAGAAGCGCCCGCAGGAATCTTTCCGTTTTTAACAGAGAAATCAGCTTTTTTACTACGGGAACGGGCCCCGGCAGTATGATGTCGCTGCCTGTAAGAACGGCGCCAATCTGCCAGATCAGAAAAAAACACACGAGCCCCGCCAAAAAACTTGCGGATTGCCGCTTTTTGATACCTGTCACCTTAGTCACTTTAAATGATTTCTCCTGAATGATACTTTCAAAATACCGCCCAAACACGGATCAGCATAGCGCTTTTGGCATCCCGTCTTCCAGAGTCTTCGGAAACTCCCTTGACAATTTTTTTTTAACCGTATAGGCTTACGTCAATGGGGGCGTAGCGAAGCTGGTTTATCGCGCTGGCCTGTCACGCCGGAGACCGCGGGTTCGAGTCCCGTCGCTCCCGAAACCGTCCATTCCCCGGTTGTGTAATGGTAGCACGGCAGACTCTGGATCTGCTTGTGGGGGTTCAAATCCTCCCTGGGGAAACCGGCTAATTCCTTGTGGTTTAAGAAATTATCCGGTTTTATGGGTACAAGAAAGCTGGTGTCCAACAAAATTTTTCTGGCTTTAAGCAAGGTACGGATACCGTACGGATACCGGGGCATCCGATTACTATGCCCTGTTGCTTCGAAGTATTTGTTGGTGCGGCAGGACTGCCTTTTCCACAGAATGTGTCCAGGGCACTTTCACCCATTACGTCCAATTTACGGACTCCCTCCACAAAAAGGCGGATTTTGGTCTCCCGGCAGGCAAAGTAGACCGCTATGACGCCCTTATCGTCGTTGCCGGCTGGCTTAAAGGGTGAATCTCCAAAACCGGTAATGTTCTAGAATTAGAGCTTTTCAGGAAACCTGGTTGCTTTTGAGAAAAGCTTCCGAAAAGCGGTCTAAACGGACTTTAGTCCGGCCCGCTTTTTCATATAAATCTAAGGTAGCCGGACAAGCAAGCTTGTCTCCCAAGCAAGCTTGTCTCCCAAGCAAGCTTGTCTCCCAGGCAAGCTTGTCTCCCAAAAACTGAAGCTTTGGGAAAGCCCCTGGCAGCGTTCACTATGCCCGTGCCGCCGCTTGTCCGGCATCTGCCCGCTCATCCGTCCGAAATTTGCCAATTAGGTTCTTGAATAGTTCCCAGCCCATGAGTTCATCTCAGCGCGAAATTTTGATACTTTGAATTGCTGGCCTGGCGGATGGCGGGTAGGAGGGATATGTGCTAGAATCGGGCTATGAGGGGTGTTGTTTTCCTTTGTATCGCGTTGCTTGCCGGGTTGCCGCTTGGCGCGGAGACAAGAATCGTGGAGACCGCCGGCAGCGGGGTGCTTGTTGAGAGTACGCCATCGGCGGCGACGGTGTTCGTGGACGGGATAGAGCGGGGGCTTACGCCGCTTACGCTGGGCGGCGCGAGTCCCGGCGTACATACCTTGCGCGTTACAAAGGACTGGTACGTCGACTGGACGGCCCGGATTACCGTCCCGGCGCGGGGGCGGCTGGAGCTTTTCATCGATCTGCGTCCGGCGGAGGGGACGATTGCCGTGAACGTGATGGGGGACGGCGGCGATTTTCCCGGCGGCGCTCGTATTTTTTTGAACGGTGTCGAGGTTGAGGGGCGGGAATTCAGCGTGCCTGAGGGTTGGTGGACTGTCAAAGTGAGCGCGTTTGGCTGGCAGGACGCGCAAAAATCGGTTTTTGTCCTCCGCAACGAAACGACAAGTCTTGATTTTGATCTTAAACGCGCCGCCTTTGAGCTGGGCGGTCTGCGGATGAGCCGTTCCGTCCTCAACCCCGCCGGAAGCGGGGCGCAGATCATACTGGCCGTCGATTTTACTGTCAGCGCCCAGGGTACGGGCCGCTTTGTCGTGTCTGATGATGACGGCAGCGCGGTGTTTTCCGCCCCGCTCGGTCAGTTTGAGCGGGCCGAGCAGCGTTATGTTTGGGACGGGAGGGGCGATGACGGCGAGCTTCTCGAAGACGGCGCTTACAGAATACATATAGAGGCGGAAGGCGCGGAAGGCGGGGCGCTAAAATCCGTAGCGCAAGCGCTACGGATCGATTCGGCTCTGGACGAGGGGCCGCTGTCGCTCGGTTCGGGTCTGCCGGGACTATTTCTCGTGCCTGTCTCCGGCTCGCACGCCGGTGGGACTTTTCAGGTCGAGGCCGGTATTGTTTTGGGGAGGCCTGCCGGCGAGGGGCACGGTTTTGACGCACTTCCCTTTTCCGCCGCACTCTCATTCACTCCGGCGGACAGGTGGCTTCTTGCCGCCGCCATAAATATGCGTCCCGGTAAAGACGGCCTGATCGATCCCTCCGTATCCGGCTCGGTAAAGAGGGAACTCCGTAAACCGGCGGGGCTGCTGCCCGGCGCGGCGGCGTTCGCCGCTTACGGCTGGGTGAAAGACGGCTTCGTATCGGCTTTCGGCATAAAGTCGGGCGCGCAACTGGGTGTACCGCTCAGTTGGCGCGTCGGGCGGCGTCTTTCGTTGCACGCGGCCCCCGCCCTGCTTTGGACGGGCGGGGACGGCTACCCGGAGGAGCCCTCCCCCCGCGTAGTGCTTTCAGGCGGGCTTCTCTCCCGCTTCCGGCTCGTTTCCGCCGGGCTGTCCTTCCAGACGGTGAGTACCTTTTCCGACGGGGTCGAGGAATTTTGTCCGGCGGCGCTCTCCGCCGAGTTTCGTTTTACGCCGCCGCGTTCCAGCCTGAACATCGGGTTGCTGGCCGGGGTCTTCTTCAACGGCGACGACAGGGGCGGCTACGGCGGGCTGTCGATAGGGGCGCTGTTCTGATGAAAACCATCGAAGTTCTGTACGAGGATGACGAGTGTCTGGTGCTAAACAAACCTGCCGGGCTGCCGGTACAGGGCGGCAAGGGTGCCTCCGTGAATCTGGACGCGATCCTGGCGGGCTTGCGGGAACCGCGCCCGCTTCTGACGCACAGACTTGACAAGGGCACTTCGGGCGTTATTCTTACGGCCAAAACACCGGCGGCGGCGGCATGGTTTACGCGGGAGTTTGCCAGTAAGGCCGCCAAAAAACAGTACCTGGCGCTGTGCGCCCTGGGAAAATCCGCGCCAAATGAGCGGGAGGGTACGATACGGACACGCCTTTCCGCGAAAGGCGTGTTGAAAGACGCGCTTACCCGTTACAGGCTGCTCGAAACGGCGGGCGGTTTCGCGCTTTTCCGGCTTGAGCCAGGAACCGGCCGTATGCATCAGATACGCCGCCACCTTTCACAGGAAGGGCTTCCGGTAATCGGCGACGACAGGTACGGCGACTTCGCGCTTAACAGGCGGCTTCGCGGCGAGGCGGGCGTCAAAAAGATGCTGTTACACGCGTCGCGCCTTTCGATCCCGCTGCAAAGCGGTCATGCTCTGGAAGTGAGCGCCCCGCTTCCCGGCTATTTTCTGGAAGCTCTTGCCGTCTTCGGCATTTCCGTTCCCGCCGGAGAGAGGCTTAACAGTGGACGTCCGGGAATTCCGCCCGGTTCAGAATGACCCTTGATCCGGGCGCATCGCCGCCGTGCGGCGACCGGGCTATCCGCTATTATGAAAACGGCGGCGCCGTTTTCATACCGCTTCTATCCCTTGCGCGGCCCGCCGTAGGCGCTTGCCGGCGCAACTATTCCGGAAAGCGTTACCAAAATCGGGCAGGCTCTTTTAGCATCAAGATTTACAGCGTAACGTTAGAGGTTGGCAGTATAATATTACCAATTTAGGCGCATACGCATTACTCCAAGCGAATACGACACCGGCGGCAGCAATGAGCCTCCGCGCGGCAAGCGCGAACCTAGGGAACTGTCAAAAAATAACCTGACTCACTGAGGCTGTTCCAAAACTTCAGTTTTGGGGAGACAAGCTTCGCTTGTCCAGCAACCTTTAAAAAACGCGGTTTTGCAAGGCTTTAGCCTGAAAAACTGCAAGAGCCTGGTCCAAAACCGCGCGCTTTAGCGCACAGTCAATTAGTTTTGGAACAGTCTCCACTGGTAAAATTATAATATGACAGTAGAGGCTTTCCCAAAACTTCAGTTTTGGGAAAGCCTCATTAAAGTTTAATTTTGTTAAAACCGGGGGTTTTTCCCCGCTTTCCGGCCATCCTTGACGGAAAAAACTTTCTGGAGGTATCTCTTAAGTTTTCAGATACGTACTCCGATCCTTCGTTTCCCTCTCCTAAATCATTACCGGGTAACGACTTAGGCCGGGATAGGGTCAGACCCCGCCCGCCCGGCAAGTTCCGTGTCGGCGGCCGGTACCCGCCCCTTACACACACATCCCTCATTGTACGCGTCTTGTCGCGCTAAATCATTACCGGGTAAAGATTTAGGCCGGGATAGGGTCAGACCCCGACCGCCCGGCAAGTTCCGTGTCGGCGGCCCCTCATCCCTCATTGCCATTGCTCATTAGCCGCCTGCGGCGGCCCATTGCCTGGCGCGCTTGGCACTCTGGCTGGACTTTGCGAGGGACGGCGAACTATAATCGCGGTATGGAAATCACCAAAGAATTTATAGACGGCCTTGTCGTTGACGAGGCCGCCGTCAGGAATCGGATAGCGGCGGCGCTGTCCGTGCGGGCGGAGCAGGTGGCGGCGGTCGTCGCGCTTCTGAACGACGGCGGAACCGTGCCGTTCATCGCCCGCTACCGGAAAGAGGCGACGGGCAGCCTGGACGAGGTGCAGGTGCGTGATGTCGAGCACCTCTTTTCGAGCGGCGTCAACATGGAGACGCGGCGGCTGGAAATTATCCGGGGTATTTTTGAACAGGGCAAGCTGGACGAGGGCCTCTTTGAAAACATAATGAAAGCGTCCTCGCTGAGCGAGCTTGAGGATATTTACGCGCCCTACAAGCGCAAGAAGAAGACGCGCGGGATGATGGCTCTGGAGAGGGGACTCGGCCTGCTCGCCGAGTTGATGACGGAGCTTGACGGGGACGCGCTGCGCGCTCGGGCTGTCGAGTTTGTCCGGGAGGACGCGGAGAACGACGCGCTTTCCGTCGCCTCCGTTGAAGACGCGCTACAGGGAGCGATGGACATCCTTGCCGAGCGCGCCGCGCAGGACTCCGAGAACCGCGCCCTCGTGAAGGCTTTCTACCTCGCGGACGGGCGTATCACCGTCAAGGGAACGGGGGACGAGGCCGAGAGGAAGGCTTCCGTGTACCAGATGTACTGGGACTATGCCGAGAAGCTGTCCGACATCAAGCCGCACCGTATCCTTGCGATCAACCGCGGCGAGAGGGAGGGCAAGCTGGAGGTCACGGTGGATGTTGACGAAGATGTCGCCGTCGCCAGGCTGCAGGAGCGCTGCGTCTTACACAACGACTACCACAAGACGGCCGTGGAGGACGGCCTCGTGCGGCTCCTCTCGCCGGCCGTGATACGCGAACTCCGCAGCGACGCGAGCGATACGGCGGACAGCCACGGGATCGGCGTGTTCAGCGCGAACCTGAAAAACCTCTTAATGCAGCAGCCGATCAAGGGGACGCGGGTTCTGGGGATCGACCCAGGTATACGCACCGGCACGAAATGCGCCTGCCTGGACGATACGGGGAAGTTCCTCCATCACTTCGTTTTCAAGAACGACAAGGCGGACGAGGCGAAGGAACTGATACTCAAGAACGTGAAGGACTACGGCTTGCAATTGATCGCCGTCGGTAACGGTACGGGTTCCAAGGAGGTGCGGGAGCTAGTCTCGCAGGTGATTAGCGAAAACTGCCTCGATGTGCTTTATACCGTTGTTGACGAGGACGGCGCGTCCGTGTACTCGGCCAGCGACATTGCCCGCGAGGAATTCCCGGAGTTGGACCTGACGATACGGGGCGCGATCTCTATAGGACGGCGGCTTCAGGACCCGCTGGCCGAGCTCGTGAAGATCGACCCTAAGTCGATAGGCGTCGGCCTTTACCAGCACGACGTGAACCAGAAGAAGCTGTCCGACACGCTGGACGAGGTTGTCTCGTCCGTCGTGAACAATGTCGGCGTGAACCTTAACACGGCAAGCCCCTCGCTGCTGCGCTACGTGTCCGGGATCAACAGACAGCTTGCGAAGAAGATCGTTAAGTACCGGGACGAGAAGGGGAAGATAGCGTCCCGCTCCGAGTTGCTCGAAGTGCCCGGCATGGGGCCGAAGAGCTTTGAACAGTGCGCCGGCTTCCTAAAGATACCGGAAAGCGCCGAGCTGCTGGACAACACCTGGGTCCACCCGGAAAACTACGAGGTGGCGCGGGTGATTCGGAACACGGTGACGGCTACGGGCGGCCTCCCGCCACAGGCGCGGAATGAATTGAAAGAAAAATACACGGTCGGGGACGAGACGATAAACGACATCTTTGAGGAATTGAAAAAGCCGGGGCGGGACCCCCGCGAGTCCTACCCGAAGCCCGTCATGCAGAAGGGCGTCGTCACGTTTGAAGACCTGAAGGAGGGGATGCTCGTTACCGGCAAGATAAAGAACGTCGTCGATTTCGGCGCTTTCGTAGACCTGGGGCTGAAGGAGACTGCGCTTGTCCACATATCCGAGCTTAGCGACAGCTTCGTGAAAGACCCTATGAACGTGATCAAGGTGGGGGACGTGCTGGACTTCACGATCATCGGCCTGGACACGGAGAGGCGTAGGATCAGCCTGTCGAGGAAGAGCGGGGCGGGAACTCACGCCGGCGTGAAAGGCGGCGGCGGAGAGACGGCGACCGGGATCGGTTCCGTTTCCGGTGGCAAGAAGCGCGTCGTCGTCGTTAAACGGGAAAGCTTCGCCGCCCGTGACGACGGCAAGATGTACAATCCCTTTGCCGAGGCATTCAAAAAGAAGCGTTAAATGTTTTCAGACCCCGCGCCTCGAGCGCGGCGGCCGTCTCCTCAGCCCTGTCGATCATGCGGGCGGTGGCCAGCGGGACAAGACGCGAGAGGCAGGCGATTCCCCGGCTGCCTCCTCGTGCCAGGTAGGCGTTTTGCAGCGCCTCCCACTCCGCGAAAAAGCGCGGGATGAAGCCCATCATCAGGCTTAAAGCGAGGGCCGTCCGGGGGTAAAGCGCGGCGGCGCGCAGCCTCTCCAGCCGGGGAGTCTTTGAGTTTTTCAACAGCGCCGCCACCGGCCTGAGCAGGGCGCTTTCGGCGGCGGAGACCGCTTCCCGCAGTTCCGTCATCGTCGTCACGGCAAAGAGCAAGGCCCCTCCGCAGAACGACAGCAGCATACTCCAGACAAACTGCAGTCCGCTAAAGAAACCCGCTGCGTCAAAGTAAGGCGGCGAGAAGTCCGCCGCCCGTCCTAACGCGACGAATAGTCCCAGAACCGCGACGGGACGGCTGCCGCGCAACAGGGACAGCGGGTTAATGCCCGCACGGAGAGACGCCATGACGAGGCCCGCGCCGAGGACTGCCGAGCATACCATGCTCTCGGCGAAGGCCGCCGCCGAAAACACGAGGAGGCAAAGCAGCTTCACCCCCGCGTTGATCCGGTGGAGGGGCGTGGCGGCGGGTCTGTACGAGAAAGGCGTTACAGCCATGAGCAGTCCTTTACAGTGCGGTAAACGCAGCGGGGGTCGCGGACACCGTACTCCGGTTTAAGGCCGTCCAGCACCGCCTCCGGCTCCCCGTCCCGGACGACCCGTCCGCCGCAGATTATCACGAGCCTGTCCGCGAAGGCGAGCGTCTTTTCAAGTTCATGCGTCAGGATGATCACGGTTTTGCCGTCCCGCTTCAGTTCCGCGACGATCTGCAGCACACTGCGGACGCCGGGCCAGTCCAAATTCGCGAAAGGCTCGTCCATGATGATCGTTTGGCAGCCCATAGCGAGGATGCCCGCCACGGCAAGACGCCTTTTTTCACCCCCGGACAGGCTGCGGGCCGGGAAATCGGCCTTTCCTTCTAGCCCGGCGGCCTTTATCGCCCCGGAAACCCGCTCGTCCACGGTGTTTTTGGGCAGCTTAAGGTTTTTGGGGCCCAGGGCCGTGTCCTCCGCGACTGTTTCGCCGATTATCTGCGTGTCCGCGTCCTGAAAAACAAGCCCCACCGATTGCCGGAGGCTCTTCACCGCCCGGTCAAGCGGCACCCCCTCGAAGAACACCTCGCCGGACGAGGCGTCCGCAAGGCCGGTGATTATCTTCATCAGTACCGTCTTGCCCGAACCGTTGGCCCCGGCGATCACAAGGCAGAGCCCCGCCTCTATTTCCATGTCGACGCCGGAAAGCGCGGCGTGGCCGGAAGGAAATATCTTTGAAATCCGTCGTATCGAAAAGAGGGGATTCCTATCCATTCAGCGCTTTGGCTACGCTTTTTCTAAGTCTGCCCGCCGTAACCACGGCGATCGCCGTCTTTACCGCGTCCCCCGCTATGAAGGGCAGAAAACCTACGCCTACCGCTTCGGGCCAGGAGGCCCGCAACACCGCTTTCAACTGGATTATGCCGGGAACGTACACTACGAGCATACCGGCAAGTCCCGCCAGCACAAGCCGCCAGTACGGGGTCTCCACGCCCGCTCGCGGCGCGCCCGCGATTAGTCCGGCGAGTAACGCGGACAACAGGTAGCCTGCCAGAAAACCGCCCGTCGGCCCCAGGAACTGCACGAAGCCGCCGCGCGCGCCGGCAAAGACAGGCAGCCCTATCGCGCCGGCCAACAGGTAAAGTCCCACCGCCGCACCGCCCGACACCGGCCCAAGCAGAAGGCCGGACAGCAGGGCAAACATATTCTGCAATACTATAGGTACGGGCGTAAAAAGCAGGGGTATCGAGATGAAGGTCCCCGCCGCCGTGAGAGCGGCAAAAAGCGCCGTCAGGCTGGTTCGCACGAGCGCTCTCCGGTTTTCGCCGACCCGCCCGCCGTCTGTCTCTCTGGTCATCATATCTCTAAAAACCCTAGCAACGCCCCCGCGTATTGTCAAGGTCTCCGCAGTCTTGAAATGTTTTTGTCTTCCCTCTAGTCTTTCAATAAGCCGGCGTGGTGGAATGGCAGACACGGCAGACTCAAAATCTGCTGAGGGCAACTTCGTGAGAGTTCAAGTCTCTCCGCCGGCATAAACGCGGGGACTGTCTGCCATCCACAGATCGGACTCTTTGGAGAAAGCGTCCGCCGGCGAGCTTACCCCAGCGTTCAGGATGACAGGGCGCTTGGCTGCCGGGCAATCATCCGCCAGCGCCCGCCGGCGGGTTAATATACGCCTGTGAATTCGCGAGGTGGTAAGGCCGTTCCAACGGTGCGGTTTTCCTTTGCCAGGCAGGAGCGGATTGAACGGTAGTCAGCGCTTCCTCATCGGCACAGCCTTGCTTGCACGGGTTTTCCGTTACACACCTTTGCGGTGCGATGGAAGGACTGGCTGCCCTGCCTGTCGATACAAACCTGTGCTATTATTATGCTATGACAAAGAATCTAACCGTGGGACCGCCCGGCGCGCTTATATTCGCCTTTGCGGTGCCGCTTGTAATCGGAAACCTGTTTCAACAACTTTACAACATGGCAGATTCGTTTATCGTGGCCAGGACGATAGGGATGGAGGCTCTCGCCGCGATAGGTTGTACGGGCAGTCTGGCCTTCCTGATACTCGGCTTTATCATCGGCGTTACGTCCGGCGCCGCGATAATCACGTCCCAGCGCTACGGCGCAGGGGATGTGGCCGGCGTTAAACGAAGTTTTGTGGCGAGCCTTGTGATCGGGGCGGCGGTTACCGTGGTGCTGATGGCCTTCAGCATAGGGACCTTACGTCCCCTCCTCAGCCTTCTGAACACGCCGGAGCGGATATACGAATATGCCTACAGTTACTTTGTCGTGATGCTGTGGGGTATGCCGGCCATCACCCTGTTCAACCTGCTGTCAAATATGATGCGCGCCGTCGGCGACAGCAGGACGCCGCTGTACTTCCTTGTAATCGCCTGCATAGTCAACATCGCCCTAGACTATCTCTTCATCCTTGTGTTCAAAAGCGGCGTGGCGGGAGCGGGGATCGCGACCGTGATCTCCCAGTTTTTTGCCGCGCTCGCCTGCATACCGGCAATAAAGAAACGTTTCCCGCTGCTTGCGCCGGGGAAGGGCGACTTCCAGCTGGACGTGGCGGAAATCATACGTCATGTGAAAATAGCGTTGCCGGTGGGCTTTCAGTGGAGCATCATCGCTATAGGGGCGGTCGCCGTCACCTTTGCGCTGAACGGGCTGGGTTACGCGGCTGTGGCGGCCTTCACTACCGGGCAAAAGATAGACCAGCTTGCGACGATGCCGCTAAGCTCCTACGGTCAGGCTATGACGACGTTTGCCGCGCAGAATTTCGGCGCGAAAAAGTATGACCGGATAAAGAAAGGCGTGGCGCAGGGTCTCACAATTGCACTTGGCTTCAGTGTCGTGATGGGACTTTTGTTCTTTTTTTTCGGGGACAGGATAGCGGCTGTTTTCTTGCATGGCGAGCAGGAAGCTATCCGCCTCTCTCACAGGTACCTAAAGGTAACAGGCGTATTTTTTTCGCTGCTCGCGCTGCTGTTCTGCACACGGCAGACCTTACAGGGGCTGGGCGACAGCCTTGTACCCACGCTTGCCGGCGTGATGGAACTGTTGATGCGGACATTCGCCGCGCTGATACTTACATCGTTTTTCGGCTATACCGGCCTCTGTTTCGCGGGACCTCTCGCATTCATAGGCGCACTGATACCGCTGTCAATCGCGCTCCGTTCCAAATTCGCCCACCTAACCCGCCTCTCTTCGGCGGCTGCCAGTGGCATTCACCTTCCCAGAGCGGGTTTTATTCGCAGTGGGGTCTGCTCCCCCGCCGCTCCGCGCTAAACTTTACCCATAAAAATTTTACCTGACGAAAAGCCCTCCGCCGCTCCGCCGGAAGGTCGAAGGTACTTTCCGGTTCGGCTCCTTTCCCTTTTTTCTCCGTATGTTAAGCCCTAACTCCGCTCATTTAGGTAGTCTATTCCGGCTTTGACGAGCAGCTTTCTGAGCTTGGCGGTAACTTCAGCCAGACGCCATGTTCCCCCTATCCTCAGCTTGTACACCGTCTTGCTCATCTCTATCATGTCCTTCGGCGAGTAGTTCCCCAGCAGCTTCGCTTCCCTCAACTTGTCATACAATTTGTACCAGGCCATCATCGCCAGAAAGTTCGCGAAAAGCCACCCCTCAAGCACATACCGGTTTTGCATATACGTCACGTCCCCCTTCATGAAATTCTTGTAACTGTCGAACATCATCTCTATCTCGTTCCGCCGCTTGTACGCCGTGTAGACTTCTTCGGGACCGCGTTCCCCCTCCAGATGATAGGTCAGCGTCAAGGTCCCGAACCGCCGCAGCCGTTCCCGGTATCCCTCCTCCGTGTACGCGTCAGGATGGGTCGTGATACGGACCAGGTAATCCTGTTCCTCCTCCACTCGAAGCCGGTCGTCAAGATACGTGACAAACGCCTGCCCCCCAGCCTCGTGCCGATAGCACCAGATGATTCTCCCTTGCCAGACGAACCGGCCGTGCTTCGCCTTGAACTCCCCGTCCTCCAGCGGGCTATAGTCTATCTGCCGGTTGTCCCGCCTGACCGGAATGATATACCGCAGATGTCGCGCTTCCAGCATCGCCACGTTGGCAGCGCTGTAGAAGCCCTTGTCGGCGATATATACCACGTCGGAAAGCCCCATTTCCTCCACACACAGGGCCATGGCCGCCACATCCACGATGTTTCCGCCCAAAAGCCGGTAATAGACCGGCAGCTTCATCTTGGCGGAAAACAGATACATCAGCCGCACTTGTTTCCCAAAGTCAAAGGAATTATTGTAGCCCTTCGTGTTTACTTCCAGCTGTTCCGACGCGCTCATCACGTGGGTTGAATCCATAAGGAGGAACGATTCCCCGGCCGCCGATGGGGGCAGCAATCCTTTCAGCCACTGCACCACCGCCTGCCGGTTTTCCCCAACTGATTTCAGCGCGGCGCTGAGGGTTTTGTCGGTCAGCGCCGTATCGGCATTCCATACGTCGGACCTGCAATGGTGGGCGTGATAGAAGGGAGCCCGTTTTATTGGCGACTGGTAGGCCCATCTGGTCAGGGCAAAGGACAGAAGGGTGTCGGCCAGTGGTTTTCCTAGGGCGCGCTCAAGGGAGCGGATTTCATCGGTGAGGAGGAAGGAGAACAGGCCGTAGACGCCGTAGGTTTTGATGTCGACGGTGGGGTTCTGCAACGCCTGGCGGAGTTGATGTTTGGGGGACG
>JAISLM010000020.1 GCA_031290855.1 Spirochaetaceae bacterium | reverse complement strand
TTTCCCGATGTTTAACCTCAATATCTCAAACCATCATTTCTGATTACTAATTGAGGCTGTTCCAAAACTTAAGTTTTGGGGAGACAAGCTTCGCTTGTCCAGCAACCTTTAAAAAACGCAGTTTTGCAAGGTTTTAGCCTGAAAAACTGCAAGAGCCTGGGCCAAAACCGTGCGCTTTAGCGCACAGTCAATTAGTTTTGGAACAGGCTCACTTCGCTGTTCATTTTAAACCTCTTTGTTCATTCGCAGCGGGTATGCTCCCCCGCCCTGAAGGGCGGGGAGCTTCATTACCCTGAAATATGTTTCAGTGCTTTGTATGCGTCCCGACACACGCAAACCACACTCCAAGCGTAGGCTCCCCCCTCACACACTCTTCGGCGGCGGGAAGGCGAGGTTAAGGATTATGCCGATGAGGGTGGCAAGGGCGACGCCCGCAAGCTGGAACTCCACGCCGCCGCCTATGCTGAACGCGAGACGACCGCCGCCTATGCCTATCACAAAGATCACGGACGAAATCGTCAGGTTGCGCTTGTCCTTGTAGTCTACGCCGCTTTCAACGATCGTGCGCAGGCCGCTCGACGCGATTATGCCGAACAGCAGCATCGAGATGCCGCCCATCACGGGCGTCGGTATCGTCTGTATAAGGGCGCCGAACTTCTGGAGGAACGAAAGCGCCACCGCGATCACCGCCGCGCCGCCAATCACGGCGACCGAATAGACGCGGGTTATCGCCATCACGCCGATGTTCTCGCCGTAGGTCGTGTTGGGCGGCCCGCCCCACAGCGCGGCCCAGGTCGTCGCAAGCCCGTCACCGGCAAGTGTGCGGTGGAGGCCGGGCTTTTTGTAGAAGTCCTGCCCCACGACCTTGCTCGTCACCAGCATATCCCCCAGATGCTCGCAGATCGTGGCAAGGCTCACGATTATGAAGGTCAGCACGGCGACAAAATTGAACTTAGGAAGCGCGAACTGCGGGAAGCCGAACCACGCGGCGTCCCTTACCCCCTGGAAGTTGATTATGCCGTAGGCGGAAAAAAAGCGCCCCATCACGAGCGTGAAGATGTAGCCCGAAACAAGACCTATCAGTATCGGTATCGTGCTGAAAAAGCCCTTCAAAAAGATGTTTGCAGCGACGGTAACGCCGAGCGTCACAAACGCTATCGACAACATCGGGAGGCTGTAGTTACCGGCGGCGTCGTTCATCGCCATGCTCATAGCCGTGGGCGCGAGGTTGAGGCCAATCACGACGATCACGGAACCTATCACCACCGGCGGCAAGGCCCTGTCCAGCCAGGCGGTTCCGGCAGCCCTGATGATCGCGCCGACAACACAGTAGAAAAGCCCGGCGGCAAAGGCCCCGCCGAGCGCATAAGGCATCCCGTAAGCCGAACTTATCGCGATAAGCGGCGGTATGAACGCGAAGGACGAGCCCAGGAAGGCCGGAACCTGCGCCCCGGTGAGCAAAATGTATATCAGCGTCCCCGTCCCGGCGGAAAAAAGCGCCGCCGACGGGCTCAGGCCCGTCAAAAGCGGTACGAGGATCGTCGCGCCGAACATGGCGAATACGTGTTGAAGGCTCAAAGGTATCCAGTGATGCAGATCCGGCCTGTCTCGCGGCCCCAATACTTGTTTTTCAGACATAAAATCTCCTTAAATAATATCAGAATCTTTCCCAAAACTTCAGTTTTTGGGAGACAAGCTTTGCTTGGGAGACAAGCTTTGCTTGGGAGACAAGCTTTGCTTGTCCAGCTACCTCAGATTTAGATGAAAAAGCGGGCTTTAGTCCGGTTAGACCGCTTTTTCGGAAGCTTTTCCCAAAACCAACCAGGTTTTGAGAAAAGCTCCACATTGTTTGAATAGCGTTTGCCTTACAAATTGAACTTAAAAAACATCACGTCCCCGTCCCGGACTATGTAGTCCCGGCCTTCGACGCGGTATTTGCCCGCTTCTTTGATCTTCGCCTCCGTGCCGTACTTTACGATGTCGTCAAAGCCGTAAACCTCCGCCTTGATAAAGCCCTTTTCGAAATCGCTCTGGATCACGCCCGACGCGCGCAGGGCCGCGTCTACGGCGTGAATAGTCCAGGCGAGGCACTCGTCATTGCCGGCAGTAAAGAAGGTCGCAAGCCCCAACAGCCGGTAACAGGCGCGGACAAGGCTCGTAAGCCCCGTTTCACGGAGGCCGAGTTCCTCAAGGAAGGCCGCCTTCTCGGCCTCGTCCTCGATACCGGCAAGCTCGGCCTCGAACTTGCCGCAGATCACGACCGCCTCGCTGCCTTCCGCTTCGGCGCGGCTTTTTACCGCCAGTACGCGCTCGTCAGGCATCCCGGCGGCGGCGGCTTTAACGCCGGCCTCGTCAGTGTTGCAGATGTAAACTTGCGGTTTCAGCGTGATGAGGTGGCAGTCATATACGGCGGCGAGTTCGTCTGCGCTCAAAGCCGACGACCGTGCGGGCCGTCCGTCCTCCAGAGCCGCCCCGATCTTGGCCAGCGCCGCCAGCACGGTCTCCGCCGCCTTCTTTTCAGGGGCGGCCTGAACCTTCAGCGCCCTCTCCGCCCTCTCCTGCCGTTTCTCGAGCGTCTGAAGGTCGGCAAGCGCAAGCTCGATGTTCACCGTCTCGATGTCGGAGGCGGGATCTACCCTGTTATCAACGTGGATCACATCAGGGTTTTCGAAGCAGCGAACTACGTGCGCTATCATCCCGGCCTCCCTTATATGAGAGAGAAACTGGTTGCCCATCCCCTCGCCATGCGATGCGCCCTTCACGAGCCCCGCTATATCGACGAATTCGACCGCCGCCGGGATGACCCGCGCCGGCTGGAATATCGTCGCCAGCGCGGAAAGCCGTCCGTCCGGCACGTTCACGATGCCGATGTTGGGGTTTATCGTACAGAACGGATAGTTCGCCGCCTCGGCGGGCGCGGAGCTCAGCGCCGAAAAAATGGTGGACTTCCCGACGTTGGGTAACCCCACTATGCCACAGTTCAAAGCCATGACACTAATAATAGGGAATCGGCGTGAAAAATATAAGTCCGTTGACAAAGACCCGGCTTTTCCCTTAGCATATAAGAAAATGGCGGCGTAGCTCAGCTGGCAGAGCACACGGCTCATATCCGTTAGGTCATTGGTTCAATCCCAATCGCCGCTATAACCTCCCTTGATCCGCAAAATTTTACTCTTATGAAAAGCTCCCCGCCGCGCCACGAGGCGGCGTTTCCGGTTCGGCCCTTTTTCCTTTTCTCTACGTCTTTTAAAACAAACCGCGGGTTAATCACCAATATATTGAGGCTTTCCCAAAACTTCAGTTTTTGGGAGACAGGCTTTGCTTGGGAGACAGGCTTTGCTTGGGAGACAAGCCTTGCTTGGGAGACAAGCCTTGCTTGTCCGGCTGCCTTAGATTTATATGAAAAAGCGGGCCTTAGTCCGGTTAGACCGCTTTTTCGGAAGCTTTTCTCAAACCCAACCGGGTTTTGAGAAAAGCTATATTTACATGATATCTTTACGAATGCTGAAACAGTGCGTGTGGTACTAAATCCGTACCCGCGCCAACAACCGGGAACCCCTGTTCCGCGTGGGTCAGGCGCCGGCGCTGTTCGACCGGGTGTTCCGGGAGACCGCGCACAGGTTTGCCTTCACGGTCCGGGGGCTTAAGTCTTGCCCGTGACCGGCCGGCCTTTTACATCAAGCCCGCGGACGGGTTTGAGCTGCCCGGGATAATGAAATGGCTGAAGCAGACTTTCGCCCGAAGATACAAACGGGACAAGGGACGGATGGAGCGGCCGGTACTGGCCGCGGATACTGTAAGGGGAGCCGCCGGGCGGCGGGAGTACCGCCGGTCCGCAACGGGGTCAGACCCCATAGCGGGAAACGGGCGGCCGGGGCCGCTTTTTTCGCCTATACCCCCTTCCCGCCGCCCGGCGCCCGGATAAGCGGCATAATCCACCCGGAGAACCGCCGCAGCCGCCATTTCCTCCCCAAACCGAACCCGCCCAGGCGGGTACGTCTGCCCTGAAAGCCGAATTGCGGGCCAGGTTTAGTATATCAAACGAGCTTTTTTAATGGCTGCTGCCGGAAATTTCTTGTTTATTTCGTGAATGCATTTTTCCAGCTTCTTCTTGCGGTCGTCTTCAAAATCGAACAGTTCCGCCGGGGTTGCGCCGTCCGCTTCAAGGTTCATCAGGCCCGCCCCGATCAGACGTATGCCCATGCCGCGTCTGTACTTGCGGCGGAACAACGCGCAGACCCGCTCAAACATATCGTTCATCGTGCCGACCGCATGTTCCGAGGTTTCCTGTGCGCTTTCCGTAGAGAAATCCCCGTAGCGTATCTTTACAAAAACCGTTCTGCTTTGCCGCCGGGAATCCAGCAGGCGGTACATCAGAGTATTGCAGATTTTCATGATTGCCGTTTCTACCGCAAACTCGTCGTACATGTCGTAGTCAAACGTGTGTTCGGCGCTTATTGAGCGCGAGCGGCGCGTGTCGTCAAATGCTTCCGCCGCCTGCCCGCGTACCGCGCGGTACAAAAATTTTCCGAAAGCTTTTCCAAAAAGAGAGGACAGCCTTTGCTCCGAAATCCCGTGAATATCATCGCAGGTCTTTAATCCGTATTTTCTGAATTTTTCCCGCGCCTTCCAGCCCGCGCCCCATATTTTATCGACGGGCAGGGAACGCATAAAATATTCCTCGCCGCCCGCCTCTACAATGAAGCATCCATCCGGCTTTGACATACCGGAAGCAATTTTCGCGACATACTTGTTGGAGGCAAGCCCCGCAGAAACCGTCAGTCCGGTTCTTTCGCGGACAGCCTTCTTTAATTTCCGGGCGAGATCGGCGGGCGGGCCGAAAAGCCGTCCCGTACCGGTAATTTCGAGGAAAGCCTCGTCTATAGAAATTTGCCGCAGATCAGAGGTGAATTCCGAAAGTACGCTCATAACTTCGCGGGATTTTTCCCTGTACCGGCTCATGTTTCCGCGTAAAAAAACTCCGTGCGGACAAAGTTCGTAAGCGCGCGCCACCGGCATTGCCGAATGAACGCCGTACCTCCGCGCCTCGTAAGACGCGGTGGAAACAACAGTGCGCCTGTCTCCGGGAAGACCGCCGACAATTACGGGCTTCCCGCAGTACTCCGCGTTATCCAGTTGTTCAACGGAAGCGTAAAAAGCGTCCAAATCCGCATGAAGAAAATATTTCATACCGTTACTGTCATCAAATCTTGAATCGCCGCTCTATGTCAACGAGCGGTGGTGGACGGAGTTCCCGCAGCCGCCCATACAAAAAGGAACGGGCGTATAGAAAAAATCAAACTTTGCGTTATAATACCGTTTATGAGGCGGTTTCAGGTGGAGTCCCCTTTCCAGCCGGCGGGCGACCAGGGGCAGGCGATTTCGGCGCTCGCGGCGGGTATCGCGGCGGGGGACAGGTTCCAGACTTTGCGCGGCGTGACCGGTTCCGGCAAGACCTTCACGATGGCGAAGATCATCGAGGCGGCGCAGTTGCCGACACTGATCATCAGCCATAACAAGACGCTCGCCGCCCAGCTTTACCGCGAGTTCAAGGGCTTCTTCCCGCACAACGCGGTCGAATACTACGTTTCCTACTACGATTACTACCAGCCGGAGGCATACGTGGCGAGCCGCGACCTATACATCGAGAAGGACGCCTCGATCAACAGCGAGATCGAGAGGCTGCGCCTGTCCGCCACCCGGAGCCTTATGGAAAGGCGCGACGTGATCATCATCGCTACCGTCTCGTGCATCTACGGTCTCGCGACACCGGAGATTTACAGGAAGATGACGGCGACTTTCTCGAAGGGGGACACGGTAGACGTGGCGGCGCTGATGCGGCGTTTCGTCGAACTGCAGTACGAGCGGAACGATGCGGTGCTGGAGCGCGGGCGTTTCAGGCGGCGGGGCGACACGCTCGAAATCTTCCCCGCCTACCTGGAGGACGCTTACCGTGTCGACCTGGACTGGGAGACGGTGACGCGGATACGCCGCTTCAACCCGGTGTCGGGCGAGGTGTTTGAGGAACTGGACAGCGCGATGCTGTACCCGGCCAAGCAGTTCGTGATGCCGCAGTCGATGGTCGAGGCGGCGCTGCCGCTGATCAAGGCCGAGCTTGCCGCCCGTTACGAGGAACTTAAGGGCGAGGGGAAGTTTCTGGAGGCGGAGAGGCTGAAAACCCGCGTCGAGTACGATATCGAGATGCTGGGCGAGATGGGCTACTGCCCCGGAATAGAAAACTACTCAGCGCCGCTGGCCGGGCGCGCGCCGGGAGCGCGGCCCGACACGCTGATCGACTACCTGCCGGCGAGCCACCTCACCTTCATCGACGAGAGCCACGTCAGCCTCCCCCAGATCGGCGCGATGTACTCAGGCGACAGAAGCCGCAAGCGGAACCTTGTGGACTACGGTTTCCGCCTGCCCTGCGCGCTGGACAACCGCCCGCTCCGCTTCGACGAGTTCGCCGAGCTGCTCGACAGGACGATCTACGTGTCCGCAACGCCGGGCGAGGCGGAGTTGAAGCAGTCGGTCCGCGTCGTGGAACAGTTGATCAGGCCGACCGGCCTCCTCGACCCGGAGATCGAGGTTCGCCCCAGCGAGGGCCAGATGGAGGATATCTACGCCGAGATCCGCAGGACGATAGAGTCGGGCGGGCGCAGCCTCGTCCTCACGCTGACGAAGAAGATGGCGGAGGACCTGACGGATTTCCTCCTGGGGCTCGGCCTCAAGGTGCGTTACATCCACAGCGAGGTGGAGACGATAGAGCGCGTCGAGATACTGACGCAGTTGCGGCAGGGTGTCTTCGACGTGCTGGTGGGGATCAACCTGCTCCGCGAGGGGATCGACCTGCCGGAGGTTTCGTTCATCGCGATTCTGGACGCGGACAAGATCGGCTTCCTGCGCTCGGTGACGAGCCTCGTGCAGATCATCGGGCGGGCGGCCCGGAACGCCGCCGGAAAGGTGGTGATGTACGCGGACAGGGTGAGCGACGCGATGCGCGAGGCGATAAGCGAGACGGATCGCCGCCGCAAGGCGCAGCTTGAGTACAACGCGGCGCACGGGATCAAGCCGGCCACGGTGAAGAAGGCGATAACGGCGATCCTTGAGCGGCACGCACAGGAGGCGCGCGCCTCCGTGGAGAAGTCCACGGAGGCGCTGAGGAACTCGTTCAACATCCTCGTCCCCGCAGAGCGGAAGAAGCTCCTGGCCGCCCTGAACGCCGAGATGCTGGAACACGCCAAGCGCCTTGAGTTCGAACAGGCCGCCGTCCTCCGCGACGAAATACAGCGGATAACTAACGGTTAAAGATGCCGGGAAGGCTGTCGATTCTTCTGTGGGGAGATGGCTTGTAGAAGCGGGAATCCGTGGAATGAGCCTCAGCGCGGCAAGCGCGAACCTAAGGTTCGGCGGGGTATTAAACCAGACTTTGCGAATAAGGCTGTAAGCGAGCGTTAAGAAAACGCCGGAGGTGTTTGCGGCAAACTCCGTAAGCAAGCGCTCCGCGCTTGCGCGGTGGCAAGAGCGGAGACCGCGGCGACACAGGCGGTTTCGGTGCGCAGGGCGCGGCAGCCCAACGAGAGGCGTCTGAAACCGGCGTCGGCAAGCCGGCGGCGTTCCCTGTCGGACCAGCCCCTCTCCGGCCCCACCGCAAGCGTAAAGGGCCCCGTGCCGGGCGGCTCCTCGCCAAACGTGCCGTCCGGCTCAACGTTGTCGCAGGCTATACGGGCTAGCCCGCCGACGGAGATCCCGCCTTCCGGCGGCAGTTTATCCAGCCAGTCCTTTACCGATGAAAACACGTCAAGCTCGGGCAGCGCCGTGTCCCGCGCCTGAACCGCCCCTTCGATAAGCGCCGCCCGCGCCCCGCCTCCTGACAGCAGCGTCGTCTTAAGGTAATTCCTGTCGCCAAGTTCGCAGGACACAAGATGTATCGCCCGGACACCCATGTTCGAAAGGTCGCGGAGCAGGCGGCGCGTCTGTATCGGGCGCGGAAAACCCGCCGCCACCGTCACGGGGAGGCGCGGGGGAGGTGAGACCGTCAGACACAGCGAAAATACAACGCCTCCCTCCCCCGTAAAAGCCTCGATACGCCCCTTCCCCAGCTTACCTCCCAGGATGCCCGCGTCAAACTCGTCCCCCTCCTTCTTGTGCAGGGTTTTTAAAAGGTGTACGGTTCGGGCGTCCCGTTTCTTAAGCGGATTTTCCGTCTCGGCTTCTTCAAAAAGGATTAGATTCATTTTGATTCTGACAGCGAGGAAGTACCTAAAGGCATTCCGCGCCCGGATGAGCCTTTCTCAGTCTGTGTAAGGTAATACTCGATAGAGTCCACCAGAGCGAGGCGGCTCGCGTCTATTATGTCGGCGGAAACGCCCACCGTCGTCCAGCCGGCGCCTCCGGCCGTAGATTCTATCAGTACGCGGACCTTCGCGGCGGTAGCCTCCTTGCCGTCTATAACGCGCACCTTGTAGTCGGACAGGCGCATCTTCGCCAGTTCGGGGTAGAAGCGGAGGAGTCCCCGCCGGAGCGCCCCGTCCAGCGCGTTGACCGGGCCGTCTCCCTCCGCCGCCGCGATCTCGTACTGACCCTTCACAAAGACCTTCACCCAGGCGTGGCAGCATTCCATCAGCTTACCCGCCGGATGTTCGCTCTGCACCCTGAACGCGATGATGTCGAAGAAGCCTTTGTACAGGCCCAACTCCCTGCACACAAGCATCTCGAAACTGGCGTCCGCCCCGTCGAAGGCCCAGCCTCCCGCCTCCAGCGCCTTCAGGCGGCGCGAAATCGCGCCTATCGCGGGGTGGGCCTTGCTGACGCCGCGGGCCAGTCCCCCGACCCGTTCCGCTATCGCGGCGCGTCCCCCCTGCTCGCTCATCAGGAAGCGCCGCCCGTTGCCGACAAGAGCGGGGTCGATGTGCTCAAAAGAAGAACTCACCTTCAGTATCGCGTCCGCGTGCATACCCGCCTTGTGCGAAAATGCGTGCGCCCCGATGTATGGCATATCATCGCCGACTGTGCAGTTCGCGATCTCGGCGACGCGCCTGCTGATATCGGTAAGACGCGAGAGCTTCCCGTCCGGCAGGCAGCGCAGGCCCATCTTCCGTTCAAGGCTGGGGATGAGGGCGGCCAGGCAGGTGTTGCCGCAGCGTTCCCCGAAGCCCAGCAGCGTCCCCTGCACATGGGAAGCGCCCGCATCGAGGGCCGCTATCGAGCAGGCCAGGGCAAGGCCTGAGTCGTTGTGCGCGTGAATACCAAGCGCCGCGCCGCAGCCCCGCAGCCCCTCCAGGCACCGCGCCGCGGCCAGGGTTCCCTCTGTTACCGCGCCCGGAAAACTGCCGCCGTTCGTGTCGCAGAGGATTATCCGCGCCGCGCCCGCCTCCGCCGCCGTCCTCACGCTTTTAAGCGCGTAGTCGCGGTTCTGCGCCAGGCCGTCGAAGAAGTGTTCCGCGTCAAAGAAGACCGTCCTACCTTCCCTACGCAGAAACTCCAGCGTCTCGGCTATCATCGCAAGGTTCTCGTCCAGGCTCGCCTTCAGTACCTCCCGGACGTGCAAGGTCGACGCCTTCCCGAATACGACGACAAACTCCGTTTCCGCCGAAAGAAGGCTTGCAAGCTGCTCGTCCTCCCCGGCCTTAGCACCTTTCTTCCGTGTAGAACCAAACGCGCAGAGCCGGGCGTTTTCCAGCCGGAGTTTCTTTACCCGCCGGAAGAAGTCCTTGTCCTTGGGGTTGCTGCCCGGATTGCCGGCCTCTACCCAGGCCACGCCCAGTTCGTCCAGCGCCGTGCAGATCGCGAGCTTGTCCTGTATCGAAAAACTCATCCCCTCGCCCTGCGCCCCGTCCCGCAGCGTCGTATCGAATATCTCTACCGAAGGCCCGCCCGGTGCGGCCCCGTCTTTAAGCATTTTCACCCGTGTTCCCCCGAATGACACGCCGCCGTCCCGCCATCCCGTCCAGAAACGAAGCGGCGGCTGCGGCACAAGAATAGCGGACTTCGCACGGGCCCTGACAGAAAGTCAATAGTCAGGCCCTTCCCAATCCGTTTCACCGGAGAAGTCCCAGCTTTTCCAGCGGTTTGATTCCTTTTGACGGACAAAGTTGAACAGAATCTCACTTTTCCGGCGCTCGTCGTTTTCCGTAACGGAACCCTTCTGCGTCGTTCTAACCTGCGCCTCCTCTCTCTTTCGCCTCATAGACAGGATACTCAGCTCGAAATTGAGCTTCGCGTCGACACGCGACCCGTCCACTTCGAGCGCCCTCTTGAAGTCGTCCGCCGCACCCTCAAAATCGCCGTTGGTAAAGCGGACGATCCCGCTGTTGTAACGGCTGCGGTATACAAGCTCGCGGTTCGCCTCAGGCAAAACACTCTTCTCGGCCGCGCCGAAACGGGCAAGCGCGGCATCGTCCTGTTCCATCGCGGCATAGGCGACACCGAGCGAGTAGGCCGCGTAAGGCGCGATCGCGGGATCGTCTGCCGCCTCGATATATAGGCCGACCGCCTCCGCGTACATCCCGCGCGAAAAGTAGACATTACCCTGCACAAGCTTCATCCTGGAGCGCACCGGCGCGCACGAAACAGCCAACGCGAAGACCGCCGCCCCCAACAAAAACCGCTTCAACCCGTATCCTCCGTCATTCGCCAAACATCCGCCCGTACCGTGCGCGGCCCTCCGCCGTTTTTTCCAATACTTCACTTATCTTTAGTATAGCATGAATTTCGGTTCCGGTAAGCTTATTCACCGGTGGTGGAAGCCGCCCCTGCCCGGTCAAGCGTCTGTCGCATAGGGATTAAGAAAATATTTCCGGGTGACAATTAAGTGTCACGAAAATACAGTTAAGGACAATTTACTCATGGATGAGCCTCCGCACGGCAAGCGCGAACCGAAGGTTCGGCAGGGTATTAAACCAGACTTTGCGAATGAACCTCCCCGCCACAAAACAGCGTCAAGCTGTTTTGCCTGACGTTCTACCGCCTTCTTAACCCCAAAAGGAAGGGATAAGGCGGGGTATCTTGT
>JAISLM010000019.1 GCA_031290855.1 Spirochaetaceae bacterium | reverse complement strand
TGCTATAATGGAATGTATACAAAAGAGGAAGCCCCGGAACAGCGAAATTTCTTTGCTGGAAAGCGCTGAACCGGGGCCTGTAAAAACGTATGAATCCTACCCGGAAAAGGCCGGTTTTTCAATACGTTCCTCTGTTTGCGGCCAACCATCGCGCAGCGGTGTTTGGCACATCCGGGCCTGGCCCGGATGAATAAATTCTTTAGGAGGACTCTATGAAAAAGCATGGGTTCTTTATTTGGTTTGCCGCCGCCCTGGTGGGCGCGGCATTGATTTTTGGCGGGTGCGAGCAGGAATCCGACGACGACGAGGAGGTTTTAGTCGATGTTGACGGCCTGTATCCGCTTCTGAGCGCCAGCGATAGTATAGACACCGCCGGTAAACCCGGTAATTTGGAAATTACCAGCGCCAAAAAAAGTTCCAGGGACGGGACGGTCTACATCGTGTTAGAGTCAACGGCTGATCTGGAGGCCATCACTGATTTTACAAACAATCAGCTTTGGGGCAAAGCTGGTGAGGACAAACCCGGCGATGGCTATTTTGCGGATTTTGCGCTCGATTTAACGCCGATATTTGCGAGCAGGACGGATAAGGTGTTTTCCATCAAAAACACAAACCATGGACTCCGTTACTATCAAGGAGGGATTAGCGATGATGCCGAGAACGGTACCCTCGCTGATGCGGCGCCAACTGCACCTAATGACAACCGGGGCCTCGCAACATACATTCCGGAAACAGGCTGGCCTGTTAGATGGTATATGTACGGGAAAATTGCCGCGGAGGATAGTGGTAAGTTCCCGTTTGGCCTGCTCCTCTGGAGCGAGGCGCCGCAGAAAACCATCACAGTCGAGTTTTACGATCATGGCGAGGATGCAAATGAACCAACAACAGGCACCCTTGTCGCAAAAATTGTCATAGACTACAGCGAGGTAACTATCACTCCGGCGGGTCAGTAGGAATAGTAACCCCTCCTGACCCGCCGCTTGCATAGCGGCGGCAAGCCCCCGCGCTTCCGCGCGGGGGCTTTTCCACAGTCATCAAAAAATGACATAAATTAGCTTTTCCCAAAACCCGGCTGGTTTAGAGAAAAGCTTGTCTCCCAAAAACTGAAGTTTTGGGAAAGACTCAAATGAAAACCATTATTCACCATTACGTTGATCCCTCCGCAAGGGCCGCGAATCCGCCCGGTGTTTGTGGGCGCAGTCCAAAAGCGCTGCTTCGAAAACAAGCGCACAGCGCTTGCGGCGGTGTCGTTAGCCGGCCTCTTTTTAGGGTTTCAGGCGGGCGGAGCTTCACAGCGACTCCTTGTCCCTGCCGCCGGAGAACAAGGCGCGGGCCGTATTCGGGGGTCAGGCATCGCTTCCGGTGAAGCGCGGAAACCTGCCGGGGGCTAGAATATCCCACTCCCCGACCTAAACCTGGCCCACAATTCAGATTTCAGGGCAGACGTATCCCCTGGGCCGGTTAGGTTTGGGGAGGAAATGGCGGCTTATTCGGTTCTACGGGCGGATTATGCCGCTTATCCGGGCGCAGGGGCTACGGGAAGGGGGTATAGGCGGGAAAACGCGGCCCCGGCCGCACGTTTCCCGCTGCGGGGTCTGACCCTGCCGCCGTCCGGCGGGATTCCCGCCGCCGCGCGTCCGGCGAGGCGTTGCCCGCGATGGTGTCTGACCCTGCAGGCCGGCGGGACTCCCGCCGCCTCCCCCGCTTCCCCGCCGTCCGGCGGCTCCCCTTCCAGGAACCGCGACCGTTACCGGCCGCCCCACAGGTGCCCCGTCCGTCCATTGTCACGGTTGTACCTAATGGCGAAGGTCTGCTTCAGCCATTTCATGATAGCCGGCAGCTCGAACCCGTCCGCGGGCCTGATGTAAAAGGCCAGCCGGTCGCCGGCGAGGCTCAGCCCCCGGACCGCGAAGGTAAACCTGTGCGCGGTCTCCCGGAACACCCGTCCGAACAGCGCCGGGGCCTGACCCCCTCGGAACAGGGGTTCCCTGTTGTTGACGCTGGTACTGATTTCGTACCACACGCCCTGTTTCAGCATTCTTAAATGTCTCATGTAAAAGATATGGGCGCTTGCCCGCGTTTTGCTTTAACATACGTAGAAAAAAGGGAAAGGAGCCGAACCGGAAAGTACCTGCGACCTTCCGGCGGAGCGGCGGGGGCTTTTCGTCAGGTAAAATTTTTATGGGCCAGGTTTAGCCCTTGCGGCGGGGAGGTTCATTCGCGATGGCGTCTGACCCCCCGGCCTGTCCGGCAGAGGCGAGAGCAAGATAGTCAGCCTGGTACTCCCTGCTGTGGTGACCCCAATCAAGGCGGGCGCTCCCGGTGAATCTAGCTTCAAGCTGTTCACCGGTATGAAAAGCGTTAGCGGCAAAAACATTACCACGGTTGAAGTGTGCGCATTCTATGACTGCGCCAGTCTCGAGACGGTAGAGCTGTCCAAGGCGGCAAGCATCGGCGAACTGGCTTTCGTGGACGGTGCCATCCTCGGCAGTGTGAACCTCCCTTCCGTGGCAATGAGCGACCGCTTAGCCTTCGGCGGCACCGGCGCCACGGATCTCACCTTCACGCCGGGCGCTACGCCCCCCAACGTTGAGACCGTATGTTCTTCAGTGTTAACAGCGCCAAGAACGTTACGGTAAGGATTCCTTCCGCCGCGAAGACGAGCTACGGGGTCGAGACGCCGTTTAACAATAGCGACACCGGCACGGAGACTGGGGCAACGCCTTCCGTGGCACGGGCTGGAATAACAACGGCTGCCGGGGCGACTCTGCCAACGGCAATATCAATTTTAGCTTCGAAACGTACTAAGCTGCCAGCCGCCTGCGGAGGCTAATGAGGAATGGCGGGTGGCTGCCGCCCTTTTCATCCTGAAGGCGCCGTAGGAAACCGTCTGGCGGGGAAGCCGGCCGACGGGTATAATGGGAGGATGGACGGCGAAAAGAAGCTGGAGGCGTTGCTGGAGGAGTTCGGGCCGCACATTGTGGAGAATCGGCTGATACCGGCGACGGCGGCGCGGGAGGCGGAATTTCCGGAGGGTCTGGACGGGCGGCTTGTGCGGGCGCTGCGGGAAAGCGGGATCGAGAGGCTGTACACCCACCAGGCGGAGGTTTTCAGGGTGGCGACGGCGGGGCACAGCGTCGTCGTCGTTACCCCGACCGCGTCGGGGAAAACGTTGTCGTACAACCTGCCCGTGTTGCAGGCTCTTCTGGAGGACGAGGCGGCGCGGGCTCTGTATATGTTCCCAACCAAGGCGCTGTCGCAGGATCAGCAGTCGGCCCTGAACGAGCTCGCGCTGAAGGACGGGAAGGCCCTCCTTCCCCTCCGCGTCGTTACCTACGACGGCGACACCCCGGTCACGGTGCGGACGGCGGCACGGGAGCGGGGGCGGATCGTGATCAGCAACCCCGATATGCTTCATCAGGGTATTCTCCCGAACCACCCCAAATGGATCAGGTTCTTCTCGAACCTGAAATACATCGTGGTAGACGAGATGCACGCCTACCGGGGCGTCTTCGGCAGTCACACGGCAAACGTGATAAGGAGGCTGAAGCGGGTGGCGGCGTTCTACGGTTCCAGGCCGCGCTTCATCCTCTGTTCGGCCACCATCGCGAACCCCGCCGAGCTGGCGGGCGCGTTGACGGGGGAACCCGTCGTGCTTGTCGACAACAACGGCGCTCCGCGCGGCGAGAAGCGCGTGATCCTGTACAACCCTCCGCTTGTCGACGCGGTGCAGGGGATCAGGCGGGGCGCCGTCGGCGAAAGCCGCCGCTGGATGCTGGCCTTCCTCCGCGCCGGCGTCAAGACGATACTGTTCGCCCATTCGCGGATAAAGACCGAGATCGCCGCCGCCTACGTGAACCGCGACCTCACCAACATCAACACGGGCAACTCGAATATCCGGGTGGAACCGTACCGGGGCGGCCTCCTGCCGGGCGAGCGGCGCGAGATCGAGCGGGCGCTGCGCCGCGGAGAGATACAGGGCATCGTCTCGACCAACGCGCTCGAACTGGGGATAGACATCGGCGGGCTTGACGCCTCCATTGTGTCCGGCTTCCCCGGCTCGTTCAACGCCTTCTGGCAGCAGTCCGGGCGGGCGGGGAGACGCGGCGGGCTTTCCATCTCGGTCTTCGTCGCCTCCTCCGCGCCGCTCGACCAGTTCATCATGCGGAACCCGGACTGGTTCTTCCGCAAGACGGCGGAGGAGTGCAGACTGAACGCCGACAACCCGTACATCTACTTTGACCACGTAAAATGTTCCGCTTTCGAGCTGCCGTTCAGCGACGCGCCGGGCGAGAGCGGCGGGAATCCGTTTGGGGAAAGCGCCTTCGAGGTACTCTCCGAGCTGGAGGAGGAGGGGATCGTCCGGCATACCGGGGGCGGCGGAGCGGCGGCGGCTAAATGGTACTGGGCCAGCCGTTCCTACCCGGCGGAGGGTGTGAGCCTTCGCTCGGCGACGGCGGACAACGTCGTGATCATCGACACGACGGCGGGGCGGAACGCGGTGATAGGCGAGATGGACAGGCCGAGCGCGAAGGAGATGCTGTTCGACAACGCCGTCTACCTGCACCGGGGAGCGCAGTTCATCGTGACAAAGCTCGACATACCGAACCGCAAGGCCTTCGTCACGGAAAGCGCGGCGAATTACTTCACGGACGGGCTGGTAAAGACGGACATAAAGATACTGTCACAGGACGAGGCGCGGCGGGACGGCGCGGGTTTCGAGGCGGTTCTGGGGGACGCGCTCGTGCGGACGCAGGTGACGCGCTTCAAGAAACTGCGTTTCCACACGCACGAGAACATCGGTTTCGGCGAGATAAGCCAGGGGGAGGAGGAGATGCAGACACGCGCGCTGGCCCTGTTGTTCGGCGCGGGGAGCGGGGCGGGCGCGGTACTGGCCGCTGCGGGCGATGAACGGGCCGCTTCCGCCCTGACCGGGGCCGGGCGGCTTATCCGGCAGATCGCGGGCGTATTCCTGCTCTGCGATGCGCGCGACCTTGGCATCTCCGCCCGCGTCCGCGACCCGCATTTCGGCAGGGCCGCCCTCTACATCTACGACAAGTATCCGGGCGGAACCGGTCTTTCCGAAGCGCTGTTCTCCCGCGCCGCCGAAGTTTTCGCGGCGGCATTCGAGACCCTCGCCGCCTGTCCCTGCAAGTCCGGCTGCCCCTCCTGCGTCGGCCCCGGCGAAGACAAGGAAACCGCGCTGGGATTTCTTGCGATAGTGAAGGGCGCGGGACATACCGCTAGACACTGTTAGCAAATGAGTATTTTAAAAAGGCGGCCAGGATAAATCCGAGGAAGTTTATATCGGATTTTTCATACCTCACCGTAAGCCGGCGGTTCTCTTTCTGCTTCCCGAATACCCTTTCCATATATCCTCGTTTCTTATTTTTTTCCTTGTCATACTCTATCAGCTTCTTCCGGTTTTTTCTTCCGGGTATCACAGGCTCGTTATTATTTGCTCCCAGCGTCCGCCGAAACCCGTCGCTGTCATATCCCCGGTCTGCCA
>JAISLM010000018.1 GCA_031290855.1 Spirochaetaceae bacterium | reverse complement strand
CCTACAAAGATTTGGTATTAAACCAGACGATATTATAAACTTCCTTACAGAACGAGCCTCCGCTCCAACCAACACAACGCTTAAGATACCGCGCGGCTTGCCGCGCGGAGGCTCATTCGAAGCGGGGTCTGCTCCCCCGCACTTTGGGGCGTTTATAATTGGCAACACCAACAAAAAATGGTAGTAGACGGGTTTGCGGCAAACAAGGTTTGTGAGCAAACAAGTTTGCTATGCAAACCACCACAGTTAAATAACTTCCCTACAGAACGAGCCTCCGTTCCAACCAACACAACGCTTAAGATACCGCGCGGCTTGCCCTAAACTTGACCCGTAATTCAGATTTCAGGGCAGACGTATCCCCCTGGGCGGGTTCGGTTTGGTGAGGAAATGGCGTCCGCTGCGGTTCGCCGGGCGGATTATGCCGCTTATCCGGGTTCCGGGGCGGCGGGAAAGGGGTATAAGCGGGAAAACGCGGTTCCGGACGTCCGTTTCCCGTTGCGGGGTCTGACCCCACGGGCCGACGGGGTTCCCGCCGCTGCGGGCCCGGCGAGACGTTTCCCGCCATGGCGCCTGACCCCGCAGGCCGGCGGGACTCCCGCTTCCCCGCCGTCCGGCGGCTCCCCTTCCAGAATCCGCGACCGGTACCGGTCACCCCACAGGTGTCCTGTCCGTCCGCTGTCCCGGTTGTACCTAATGGCGAAGGTCTGCTTCAGCCATTTCATTATCGCCGGCAGCTCAAACCCGTCCGCGGGC
Organism: Spirochaetaceae bacterium; assembly: GCA_031290855.1. Classification (GTDB taxonomy): domain Bacteria; phylum Spirochaetota; class Spirochaetia; order Treponematales; family Breznakiellaceae; genus JAIRMY01. The sequence continues at coordinate 16,709 of JAISLM010000018.1, read as the reverse complement.
TTGATGTAAAAGGCCAGCCGGTCGCCGGCGAGACTCAAGCCCCGGACCGCGAAGACAAACCTGTGCGCGCTCTCCCGGAACACCCGGTCGAACAGCGCCGACGCCCGCCCCCCGCGGAACAGGGGTTCCCGGTTGTTGACACGGGTACTGATTTCGTACCACACGTCCTGTTTCAGCATTCTTAAATGTCTCATGTAAATATATGGGCGCTTGCCCGCGTTTTGCTTTAATAAATGTGGAAAACAGGGAAAGAATCCGAAGCGGAAAGGCCCTTCCGGCGGCGCGGCGGGGAGCTTTTCATCAGGTAAAATTTTTGCGGGCCAGGTTTAGCCTTCAGGGCACGGAGGCTCATTAATCAGTAAATACGCTTTTACCGAGCTTAGGTGTGAAATTAAGGATGTATACATTAAAAAAAGTAATTTTAAACTCAAGCCGTGGATATATAACTTATAATGGGATAAGCCCTGAATATTTTAGAAGTTATAAGAATGATGAATTGCTAAATATAATACCGCACTCACGAATTATAGGTTAAGAACCGCTTACAGTTCCCAAAAACAGTATAATGTGGGGAAACACCTGATTTTAATTCCGGTTAAGTAAAGTCAATACCCCGTCGTGCATATCGATGCAATGCGGAATGCGGCAGTCCTTTTACAAAGCTTTCAGCTTTTCCAGTGCCCGGTCTATCCGGGACAGGCAGGTTTCCGCTCCGAGCAGGCGGATAGAGCCGAACAGCGGCGGGCTTACGCGGGAACCGGTGATCGCGGCGCGTAGCGGCGTCAACAGGTCGCCGAGCTTTACCCCTTCCTTTTCGGCGGTTTCCTTCGCCAACGCTTCCGCGCCCTCGTTGTCCAGAGCCGCGATGGCGGTGGCCAGTCCCCGGCCTATCACAAGCAGCCTTCGCGCCCCCTCGGGCGTGGATTTTTTGGGGACGAATTCAGCCGTTTCCGGGACTGGCGGCTCGGAGAAAAGGTAGCCCAGCTTCGCCGGTATCTCGTACAGGAACACGGCCCTTTCCTTTACCAGCGGCATCGCTGCGTTGAACAGCGCGATCTGCCCGGCGTCAGGCCGACCCCCGACCGCGCCGAAAAGCCCGGCCTCCATGGCGTAAGGCAGCGCGAGGGCGGCAAGCTCCGCGTCCGTCTTCATCCTGATATACCGGGCGTTGTACCACTCAAGTTTCCTGTAATCGAAGACCGCCGGGGCCTTGCACAGCTTTTCGAGGCTGAAGCGGGTGCAGAGTTCCTCCATGCTGTAAATCTCCTTCCCCTCCTCGTAAGACGCGCCAAGCAAGGCGACATAGTTTACGAGGGCTTCCGGCAGGATACCGTTCTTGCGGAACTCGTCGAGGCCGGTAGCGCCGTGCCGTTTGGAAAGTTTCTTCCCGTCAGTTCCCATCACCATCGGCAGGTGGCAGAAAACCGGCGGCACCCAGCCGAAAGCCCCGTACAGGATCATGTGCAGCGGCGTCGAGGCAAGCCATTCCTGCGCCCGCAGAACATGCGTTATCCCCATCAGGTGGTCGTCAACGACGTTTGCAAGGTGGTATGTCGGGAAGCCGTCCGACTTCAGCAGCACGGGATCGGGACTTACATCGTCGTTTTTCCATTCGACGACGCCGAGCAGGGCGTCGGTAAACACGGTTTTTTCACCAAGCGGGATTTTTAACCGTATAGTGTGCGGTTCTCCGGCGGCGCGGCGGGCCGCTTCCTCCGGCGCTATGTCGCGGCAGCGCCTGTCGTAGCCGGATTCGCTTGAACGGGCCGCCTCGCGTTCCCTGCGAAGCGCGTCCAGCCGTTCGGCGGAACAGAAACAGTAGTAGGCCCTGCCTTCCTCGACAAGGGCGCACACGTACTTCCTGTAGGTTTCGAAGCGCTCGGACTGGACGTAGGGCGCTGCCGGCCCGCCCAGATCCGGCCCCTCATCCCAGTGAAAACCGAGCCACTCAAACGATGCGTACAGGTTGTCGACATAGGTTAGGTCGAAGCGCGTCCGGTCAGTATCTTCCAGCCGCAGTATGAATTTGCCGTTCCGCGATTTTGCGAACAGGTAGTTAAAAAGCGCCGTCCGCAGCCCGCCAATATGCTGGAAACCGGTAGGGGACGGCGCGTAACGGTCACGTACTTCCATGAAAAAACCGTATACGTCCCGGCGTTCTTTGTCAACGTGCCAAATTGCGGGCGCGTTGAATTCTGGAGTTTACCGCAAACGACTTTGGCGTTTATTCGCAAAGTCTGGTTTAATACCCCGCCGAACCTTCGGTTCGCGCTTGCCGTGCGGAGGTTCATTAATGCTTCGTTATCCGCCGACGAGAGAGTGGTGAAGCCGGATAAGGCGCGGTCACCGACTGTAGCAATGATGTTTTTCTGCTAACGTTCTTGAAAGTGCTTTGGACGGAAGAAGTACCCGCCTTGACGCTTTCCGTTGCAACGGGGCGGAAGGGTGGGGCGATCCTGCTTTCGCCGATGCCGGGCTGCAGGACAAACTTCGTAACGTCTGTACCCATGCAAGCCCCCAGACTTAGGTTGTGTCCGACAGGCCAAGCAGAACCGGCAGGGGTATGGGGCCGCAGGCGTTATTCCCGCAGTCCGCCCCGAAGAAGTGTTCCCAGCCCTTGCTTATGGTGTCCGGCGGCGCCAGGCTGACGGTAACGGCCCAGCCACATCCCCGATACTGAAGCCATTGATCGTATTGGCGGAATCGGCCTTACCGGAACCTGAGCTGCCGGAACCGGGTCGTCTGTCAGGCCGCCCCAGGCAACCTTGCAGGAGGCGGAGAAGAGGCAGAGCAGCATTAAGGGTATTGGTAAAAACCAACTATGAGCAAATGATGAATGACGAGTGTGGTTGGGGGATGGGGGGTCAGTAGAAGCGGAATTTGGCGTTGCAGGGTATGTGCAGGCTTTGACGACCTTATCATTCGCTCCTTCCGGACCACAGGAGCACCGCGCCTTTGGATCTGCTTTCACCCATAAATGAATGAAGAATTGAGGCTGTTCCAAAACTGAAGTTTTGGGGAGACAAGCTCCGCTTGTCCAGCAACCTTAAAAAACGCAGTTTTACAAGGCTTTAGCCTGAAAAACCGCGAGAGCCTGGTCCAAAACCGTGCGCTTTAGCGCACAGTCAATTAGTTTTGGAACAGGCTCAATTAATAGAGGCTTTCCCAAAATTTCAGTTCTTGGGAGACAAGCTTTGCCTGGGAGACAAGCTTTGCCTGGGAGACAAGCTTTGCTTGTCCAGATGCCTTGGATTTATATAAAAAAGCGGCCTAAAGCCCGCTTTTTCGGAAGCTTTTCTCAAAAACAACCGGGTTTTGGGAAAAGCCCAATAATTAGTATTGAGCCCTGACGGTAGTCAAGCGCCCCTCTTATCCTGAGCACGACGCGTTAAACCTGCTATCGGGCCGCCTCGGAGCCAGCCGCCCTCATCAGCCTGAACACAACGGAAGAAAGGGGCTGGCTGCTTCAGCTTTCTTCCGTTATTAATCCCTCATTGCTCAAAGCTTCGCGTTGAGCCGTGTGCGCTTCCAGTTGCTTCCTGATATCGGGGGGGATCGGCTCGGTCTTTTGGGTGATGAAGTTGTAGTAGACAAGAACGACGCCGCCTTTCACACAGAGACGTCCGTTCTGCCAGGCTTCGTGCGCGAGCGAAAAAGACTTTCCGCCTATATGAGATACCCAGGTCTTTATCTCGACGTCCGAATTGCAGTAAAGCTGGCCCGTATAGTCGTATTCCGAATGTACCATCACAAGGTGCCAGCTCTCGTGGGTAAAGTCCAGGTTCGGGTCGAAGATGCGGAATAACGGGGTGCGCCCCCGCTCGAACCAGACGGGTATCACGCAGTTGTTGATATGCCCCATCGCGTCGGTCTCGCCGACACGCGGCGTTATTGTTACGGAAAACATCGTCTAGTTTCTCTCCAGCAGGGAGGTGTCGTAGTCGTCAGGCGGGACAAAGCCCAGTAGCTCGATGCAGGTCGCCGCTATAGAGCTGATGCCGAGGCCCTGCTTTAGCGAGTTGGGGCCGTTTTTGTACTCGCCCGAATAGCCGCTGTCGTAAATGACGCAGGGTACGGGGTTCAGGCTATGGCTCGTCTTAGCTTTGGGTGTGCCGTCCGGGTGGAACTGAACCGCGCCCGTCTTCTTGTCGTGCTCGAACATATCGTCGCTGTTGCCGTGGTCCGCCGTTATAAGGAGGATGCCGCCCGCCTCATCGACCGCACGGGCGAGCCTGCCTAGCTGCAAGTCCATCGCCTCCAGCGAACAGACCACCGCCTCGTACACACCGGTGTGGCCCACCATGTCGCCGTTTGGGTAGTTAAGGCGGATGAAGTCGTAGTTGCCGGAAGGGATCGCCTCCAGCAGGTAGTCGCTTATCTCGGCGCACTTCATCCAGGGGCGCTGTTCGAACGGGAGTACGTCGCTCTTTATCTCGATGTAGGTTTCCAGCTTTTCGTCGAACTTGCCCGTGCGGTTGCCGTTGAAGAAGTAGGTGACGTGGCCGAACTTCTGCGTCTCGCTGATTGCCAGCGTGCGGACGCCGCTTGCCGCGAGGTACTCGCCCATCGTCCGGTCTATCGCCGGCGGCGAGACAAGGTAGCGGCGCGGCGCGTGGAGGTCGCCATCGTACTCCATCATTCCGGCGTAACAGACTGAGGGACGCCGCCCCCTGTCGAACTTGTTGAAGCCGTCCTGCTCGAAGGCCGCCGTTATCTCAAGCGCCCTGTCGCCCCGGAAGTTGAAGTAGACTACCGAGTCGCCGTCCTCTATCGTGCCGACGGGCCTCCCGTTCTCGCGGACGACGAACTCCTTCAGGTCCTGGTCTATCACGCCGGGCGTCTCGCGGCGGTAGGTCTCGACGGCCTCCCGCGCACTCGCGAAGGGCCGCCCCTCGCCGTGAACGTGGACGTTCCATCCGCGCCTCACCATCTCCCAGTCCGCGCCGTACCTGTCCATCGTTATCCACATGCGCCCGCCGCCGCTGGCGATCCTCGCGTCGAAGCTGCCGTCGCAAAGCCCCTTGAGGAAGGTCTCGAACTCGTCAATGTATAGGAGTGCGCTTGTTTCGGGCACGTCCCGCCCGTCAAGCAGCGTGTGTACGCGGACTTTCCCGACGCCATCTTGCTTTGCCCGCCTTATCATTCCTTTCAGGTGGTCAAGGTGGCTGTGGACGTTGCCGTCCGAGAAGAGGCCGATGAAGTGGAGCGTGCCGCCGCCGGCCTTTACGCCGTCCACGACCTCGCGCCAGGCTTTCGCGGCGAACATCGCGCCGCTTTCGAGCGCGGCGCATACGAGCGCGGCCCCCTGGCTGAAGACCCTGCCGCAGCCCATCGCGTTATGCCCCACCTCGCTGTTGCCCATGTCGTCGTCGGAGGGCAGCCCGACCGCTTTACCGTGCGCCTTTAACGTGGTAAAGAGGCTCTTCCCCCTGATCGCCGCAAGGTTGTACATCTTGGAATCGAGAACCGCGTCCCCTTCCTTGTACTTCCCCAAACCGACGCCGTCCATTATCACAAGGACGAGCGGCCCTTTTCGTCCCTTCCATGCCGGATTCTTTTTGAGCGCGTCCATAAACTTCTCCATCTTTCTATAAATCGAAACATCAAAATGTTTCTATAAAACAAGTCTACAAAAAAACTCCCCGCCCCGCCACCCTGCCAGAGGACTTTACCTACTGTGTCAAAAGCGACAGGGCGGCTGGGTAAGGACAGGGTTTCTAGCTGCTAACTATTTTTCATAGGTGTTGTTATGATTATAGACGAGAAGGTCAAAAAGGTTATTGAGGAATCGGCGTTTCTTGTGCTGGTTACGGTGAAGCCGGACGGAAGCCCGCATCGAATCATTGCGGGTAAGGGGAAAGTTGAGGGGGGACGATGTGGTTTTCGGCATCTACAGGATGGAGCGGACACAGCGGAACATTTCAATAAACAAACAAATCACAGGTGTTGGGCGCAATAATGGCTGGGGACATCCCGCTCGGTTTCCGGTTGAACGGCGGCGCGGCGGTTCGTGAAGGGGCGGCGGGCAAAAAACTTGTATTTACCAGCCGTTTCAGCCAATACTCTTAAATATAGGGGGCAAAATGGATCTGTCTTTAATATCCTGCGGCATATTCCGGTACGAACTGGAGAAGGCGCTGCCGGAGATAGAAGAGGAATTGGGCTGTAAAATAGATGTCGATTTTTTAGCGCCGGCCCTGGACGTGAATACCGCTTTACTGGAAAGTACGGTCACGGAAAAACTCTCCGCACACAACGACAAAAAAAACATTCTGCTGTACGGTAGTATGTGCCACACGTAATGGCTGCGAATAACCGAAAAATCCGGCGCTATCTACCCAAAAGCCGCCAACTGCGCCGAGATGCTGCTGAGTCCCGAAAAAAAGAAACGGTTTGACGCCGAAGGAAACGTATACTTTCTTACTATGGGCGGAATAAGGCAGTGGAAAGAGATATACCAGCAGGGGCACGGCTGGGACGCCGCCGACGCCAGGGTTAATTTTGGATACTTTGAAAAGATAATCGTTCTTGATACCGGTGTTTTTGAAATTTCCGACGAAGACCTGTTTGAATTTTTTGAATTTACACAGATACCCGTTGAAGTTATGAAGATAAACCTCGATTACTTCAAATCCGTACTTCTTGACCTGTGCAGGAAGCAAATGTCCGTCCAGTGAACTTTCCAGCCCTTTGGGGCATGGTATCTTGTAAGCCTTACACCGTTTAAGAGCTTCGATCAGATGCGGAAATTTATTTGCAGGGGGCTGCCAAATTTTGCCGGTATTACCGATTCTAAGCTCCACAAGACAGAGTCAAGCGTCCGCCCGTGGATTGTGTTTCAGGCACAACCCGCAACGGCAAACCGCTATGCGGTTTGTGCCTGACGTTTTACCGCCTGATTAACCACAAAGGAAGGGATTAGGCGGGGGAGCGGGCCCCTGCTTGCGAATGAACCTCCCCGCCCTGAATGGCGGGGAGCAGACCACACTGCGAATAAATAATGAGCAATGGAAGCTGCCCCGTAGCATTCCTCATTATTCGCAAAGCCTGGTTTAATATCCCGCCGAACCTTCGGTTCGCGCTTGCCGTGCGGAGGCTCATTAATTACGCTGCCGCGAAACTGTCTGTAAAATTTGCGGAGGCCTTGAATCCTGTTTCCGAATCAAGACGCCATAAATTTGTGTTGGACAGAACCGTAATCCTGAATCTATAATATACTAACTGTATCTATCTTGACGCAATATTGTTTCTGTGGGAAGATACATTTCTATACAGAAGTACGGAGGGCGTATTCATGTTTCGGGAAACGATAAGTAAGGCCGTCAGACAGGAAAATCTCATACATGGGATTATTTACGCCCTAATTGACACGATTACCGGTGGAAAGGTGTCAGAAATACAGAACACGGCCTTCTTTACGGCCGTTGCGGCAAAGGGCTTTACCATGGACGGGGCTGCTGCCACAGCCCGAAACCGCCCTTTTATGCGCCGGAACAGCTTTGGACAATTTATTCGCAAGTCCGGTTTAATACCCCGCCGAACCTTCGGTTCGCGCTTGCCGTGCGGAGGCTCATCGTCTTGCCGGGTAAGGGAGGCGCAGTATGATTCTTGACGGTATAGTCAGCATGACACGAGAAAGGCTTGAGCAGCGGAAAAAGCTGCGTCCGCCTGAACAGGTAGAGGGTATGGCGCGGGCGCTTTGTGCGGTTCCCCCGTCCCTTCCTGTGCTGCCTTCCCTCCCTTTGCCTGATGCGATTGGGAAGCCCTGCCCGAACGGTCGTTTTGAAGAGGCGATTGCCGGGCCCGGCATATCTTTTATCTGCGAGTTAAAGCGGGCCTCACCGTTGAAAGGTTTGATGGCGCATGATTTTCCATATTTAAAAATCGCAAAAGAGTACGAAGACGCTGGGGCGGCGGCGATTTCCGTGATTACCGAGCCGGATTTCTTCATGGGCCGCGATGATTATTTGCGTGAAATTGCCGAAAAGGTTAACCTGCCCGTCCTGCGCAAGGATTTTGTAATCGACGCTTACCAGATCTACGAGTCAAAATTGCTGGGCGCTTCCGCCGTTCTACTCCTCTGCGCACTGCTGGACAAAAAAACGCTTTCGCCATTTATAAAGCTTGCGCACGGTTTGGGAATGGCGGCGATAGTCGGGGCCCGTAACGAGCGGGAATTGGACACGGTGCTGGAAGCGGGCGCACATATCGTCGGGGTGAACCACCGCGATCCGGTAACACTTGTGGTTGACATCGGGCTTAGCCTGCGGTTGCGGCCGCTTGTACCGGGTGATCTGTTTTTTGTTGCGGAAAGTGGCATAAAAACCGCTGATGATGTTAAGTCCCTTGCGGACTGCGGCGTTGACGCGGTGCTGATAAGCGAGGTTCTAATGCGCGGTCCCGACAAGAAGTCCTGCATGGACAGGCTTCTTGGAAGCGACTGTACCGTCAATACGCGCAAGCGTACACACCTGGTATCATAGCCAGAGCCTGCCGCCTCAGATGGCTTTAACCATGACCCGCGGTGTGTAAAGAATGTCAGATTCACGGGGTCCATCCCCTGACAGGCGGAGGCGTGTATCCGCCGGACAGCCTCCCCGCCAAGCCTGCCTGTCGCGGGACAATATTGACCGGTAAATACGGATCGGCAAAACCGGAACGTCATAAAAAATTGGGCTGAGAGGCTTTCCCAAAACTTCAGTTTTTTGGAGACAAGCTTTGCTTTGGAGACAAGCTCTGCTTGTCCGGCTGCCTTAGATTTATATGAAAAAACGGGCCGGACTAAAGTCCGGTTAGACCGCTTTTTCGGAAGCTTTTCCCAAAACCAACCGGGTTTTGGGAAAAGCTCCTGAAACATAAATTTGTAAAAGCAGCTTTTCAATAGCCGAAGGCTGTTACGGAATACCCGCCGCCAACTGGTCGGTGCGGCGGCGTAGCGTCAGGTCGGCCAGAACCAGGGCGGTCATGGCCTCCACGACAGGCACTGCGCGGGGACATACGCAAACATCGTGCCGCCCGTGTACTTCAAGCTCAATTTCCCGGCCCAGCCTGTCAATCGTAAGCTGCTTCTTTGCGATTGACGGAACCGGTTTGAATGCGGCGCGGAACACGAGTTCCGCGCCGTTTGAGATGCCGCCAAGAATCCCGCCGGCATTGTTGCCTGAATAGGCGATAAAACCGGTGGAACCAGGCGGCCCCCCGCCAGGAAGCGGCCTGTCGTTGTTTTTCGAACCTGAAAGACGCGAGGCCTTGAAGCCCGCGCCAAATTCCACGCCCTTGACCGCACCCAGCGACATCACCGCCTGGGCCAGCAGCGCGTCCAGCTTGTCAAAAACAGGCTCGCCTAGGCCCGCGGGAAGACCCTGAACACGGCATTCCACGATGCCGCCCGCACTTTCGCCCGCACCGCGCAACTCTTCGATTCTTTCAGTGATCATGTCCGCAGTGCGGCGGCACGGTACACGGAAAGCGTTCCTTTCCGCTTCGTAAAGGTCAAAATCGTCTGAGTCCGGTTCCGGCGCCTCTATTCCGGCAACGGCCTGCGTCCAGGCCCGGACGCTGACGCCGTTTTCCGTCAGAAACGCGCGGGCCACAGCTCCCGCAGCGACACGCGCGGCCGTCTCACGCGCAGAACTGCGTCCTCCCCCGCGGTGGTCACGTAAGCCGTACTTTACCTCCCAAACCATGTCGGCATGACCCGGACGGTAAACATCCTTCAGTTTATCATAATCCCGCGGCAACTGCGCCGTGTTGCGTATAACTATCGCTATCGGTGTGCCGAGGGTACGCCCGTCGAAGATGCCGGAAAGTATTTCAGGTTCGTCCGCTTCTCTCCGGGTCGTAGAAACGCCGCCCCCGCCGGGTCTCCTCCGGTCCAGGTCGCGCCTTACCGTATCAACATCCAGGCTCAGGCCAGCGGGGCAGCCGTCAACGACACAGCCCACCGCCGCCCCGTGCGATTCGCCAAACGTAATAACCCTGAAAGCCCGCCCAAAACAGTTACCGCCCATGGAAATTCAAGAATATTGGTTTTCGGGTACGGGCGCAAGAAGCCTGCCGCAGGCCCGTTACAGTATCCGGGGTACATATTTTTTTACCGCAGTATTTCCGGTAACTTTGGTTAAAGGTAAATCCGTTGGAATTTATTTCGATCTGTCTAGTTACATACATAGCATATTTGCAATAAATTTTAAATACAAACTGTGAATAACGCTCACACGATGGGACACAGACTTGGCGACTCTCGCGTTTTCGCCGTACACGATTCTTGTTCAGAAATTTTGCTTGCCAAAAATGCCTTTTTTCTGCGGGATTCTACCAGGCATTTAAGTTCGATAAGCATATTCCCGTCTACAGATTCGGATATTGGAAATATATACCGGGCTGTTTCTTCCGTATAACGGGCAACGAATTCCGGTTTGTTTACGAAACCCAGCGAAATCATGTTGGAAATTCTGTCCGCCGATTTAAGCAGCCGTGCGTTGCGCGACCCGCTTTCAAGTATGCGCGTCAAAAAGTCCGCCTTCGTCTCGTCTTGATTACGGCTTACTTCCATTACCAGCTCATAAACCGCCGGGCTGTCATAATCAACAGAAAGAAGCTGGTTACGGTTAAACTCAGGCACATCTTCAATCAGGTCGTGAACTATGGAAGCTTTGAGCAGTACCGGTTCTATGTACCCGTAGTCAATAAGTATCGCCATCGTATCAAGCTGGTGGCGAAACATATTACCGCCGCCTTCGCGGGATTTTCCTATGAGCGTTGTTGCCAACTGCATATAAGGAGCCAGAAATATCTCTTTCAAACGCCACATTTTTTCATTAGTCATGACAACCTCTAAATTATTTTTAACATAGCTTCTTTCAAAACTGAAATTTTGAAAGAAGCGCCTTTTAAAATCGTGTTTGTAAGGCTTTCGCGGAGGGCTGAAAACCTCAAAAACCATGAAGCCGCGCCAAAACCAACCGAGTTTTGAAAGCGGCCCACCATTCTAATATTAAATTATATGCGGTTATCATTAAAAAATCAATACCAATATTAATGGCAAAAGCCAAGCAGATTCGTATTTTCCCGCCCGCAACGGCAGCACAAACTCCTGGCAGCGGGCGTTAACCGGCTGACTGTATCCGGCAAAACTTTCCGGGAAGTCACGGCTTCACCCGCATCTGTGAAACCCGCCGGCTTCTTGAAAAGCGCGGGGACAGCGGTTAAGATGGAAAAATGCTTGATTACAGATTCATTGTCGATAATTTGGACGCGGTAAAGGCCAACATAAAGAACCGCTACGCGGACGCGGACGCGGACGCGGTGGCGCGGCTGTTCCGGCAGCGGACGGAGCTTACCACGAAGCTGCAAAACTTGCAGCGCGACAGGAACGCCAATTCCGCCGCGATGAAGGCCCGGATGGATGACGGGGAACGCGGGCGGATCGTAGGGGAAGGCCGGAAGATAAAGGACGGGATTGCGGAGACGGAGGCGGCCCTGAAGCGGATCGAGGCCGGGATGGAGGCGGAGGCGCGGAAGATCCCGAACATGGCCCACCCGGACGCGCCCGCCGGCAAGGACGACGAGGACTGCGTGGAGGTGAAGCGTGTCGGCGAGCCGCGAAACTTCGATTTCGAGCCGCGTGACCACATAGCGCTCGGTCAGGAACTGGACATTGTCGACTTTGACGCAGGGACAAAGGTGTCGGGCGCGAAATTCTACTACCTAAAAAACGAGGGCGTCTTTCTGGAACTGGCGCTTGTCCGTTACGCGCTTGACATACTGCAAAAGAAGGGTTTTACGCCGTTCATCACGCCGGACATCGCGAAAGAAGAAATACTTTTGGGGATAGGCTTCAACCCGAGGGGGGCGGAAAGCAACATTTACAGCCTGAAGGACGATGAAGGCTGCCTTGTCGGGACGGCGGAGATAACGCTGGGCGGCTACTATTCCGGCGCTATAATCCCCGCCGACAAATTGCCTATACGGATGGCCGGGCTCTCGCACTGTTTCCGCAGGGAGGCGGGCGCGGCGGGGCAGTTTTCCAAGGGGCTGTACCGCGTCCACCAGTTTACAAAGCTGGAGATGTTCGTGTACTGCCTGCCGGAACAGTCGGACGGGCTGCACGAGGAGCTGAGGCTGATCGAGGAGGAGATTTTCGGCGGGCTTGGGATACCGTTCCGCGTCGTGGATACCTGCGTCGGCGGACTTGGCGCGCCGGCCTACCGCAAGTGGGATCTGGAGGCGTGGCTGCCCGGCAGGAACGGCGGCGAGTACGGCGAGGTTACATCCACGTCAAACTGCACGGATTACCAGGCGCGCCGCCTCAACATCCGCTACAGGGGCGTGGACGGGAAAAACAGATACGTCCACATGCTGAACGGCACCGCGGTCGCCGTGTCGCGGGCGATGATAGCCGTCCTCGAAAATTTCCAGCAGGCGGACGGCACGGTCAAAATCCCGAGGGCGCTCGCGCCTTACTGCGGATTTGACATGATAAAGCGCAAGCTTTAAGGGCGCGGCACGGTCGTGGGCTTTGCCCGCCGCTAGCAGAATCATTATTTTGAACTTACCAATAAAACTGAACACGGATTTTAACCGCAACGTTTTTTATAACAGTCTGGGCGTTTTTACATACAGCTTTTTTCAATATATACCGACGCTTGTTATTTTGAGGACTAAAGGGGCCGAGGCGACAGGCGTTTATTCGCTTGCGTACACGTTTACGAACATATTTGCGACGGTTGCCGCCTTTGGCATGGGCGCTTACCAGATAAGCGATGTTACCGGCAGGCACACGGACGGTACCTACATTGCGGCGCGTGTCTGTACAAGCGCCGCAGCGCTTGTATGTTTTGCCGGGGCGCTCCGGTTTACGGGTTTTTCAGGCAGTACGCTGGTATGCTGCGCCGCTTTGATGGCGTACAGGCTGCTGGAAGGGCTGGCCGGCGTCTACCTTTGCGTTCTCCAAAGATTTGAAGACTACAAAACGATATGCGTATCGTACTGCGTTAAAGGAGGCCTGGTTTTCTTGACATTTTGTACCGCGCTATATTTTTTTGAACTGCCGCAGGCGATTCTGGCGATGCCGGCGGCCTTTTTGCCGGTCTTTGCGCTGTTTGACGTTCCGCGTGTTACGCGCAGGGCCGGTTTTACGGCGAAGGCCGCAAGGCGCGACATAAGCAAGGTTCTGCTTCCGTCATTTGTGCTGGCGCTTCAAAGCTTATCGTACTTTTGCATGACTTTTTATACACGTTACGTTATCGAAAAGACGTATTCCGTTGAGGATCTGGGATATTTTTCTTCGATAACCCTAATCATGCTTGTTCTGCCGCTGCTGACGGGGCCGGCGCTGAACGTCCTGATACCCGGCCTGAGCGGACTGTACGCGGAAAAAAAATACCGGCTCCTGCGGCGGATGACTTTCCGGGCCGGTCTTTGCGTTGCCGCCGTGACGGCGCTAATATGCGGGTCGTCGTTTGTATGGGGGCGTTTCGCGTTAAGCCTTGTCTTAGGGGAAGCGATACTGCCTTACCGCTTTCTGCTGGCGCCAACCCTGCTTGCGTCCGGTTTTTTGCTGGGCTGCTGCGTACTTGGCAGCGTACTTACCGCAATGCGGAAGCAGGCGGGATTTTTGGCGGCAGGCATGGCCGGGGCGCTAACGGCGATAATCGCCTGCCCGGCGCTTGTCCGCCGCTTTTACATGAACGGCGCGATATACAGTCTGATAATCGCGTACACGGTACAGGGAATCATCATGCTCTCCATAGTAATGCGTAACATAAAGGATGTTTCCGGCGTTACCGATAATAAGAGATAGTAACGGGGGAGAGGGAAATGCCGTATTGTAATGTTTTATTGGGGAGGAAGCTTATTAAAATAATGCTACGAACAGCGAAATTTGTGTTGATTATCGCCGCCGCGGCATTTGGATTTGCAGGCTGTATTCTGGGAACAGTGCCTGTTCTAATAACCGATGTTGATAATTTTTCGCTGCCCAGGTACAGCCCGCCCAACAGCCATCCCAGCGGAGGAACATCGAGTATGCGGATAAACCCGGAAGAACTGAACATAAAAAGGGCCTACACAACCTCGGACGGCATAACGCATATAATACTGGGAGGGAACATCGATAACGGCATACCTGAGGGTCTGTTATGGAGCGAACAGGTTGTCGGCGGCGCCGGTCCCGCCGGCACTTACGGTTATTTTTCAGAAAGCGGCACATATGGCGGCTACGGCGATATTAAAATAGGCTCCCTCTCCGGTACCGTAGCCGGCACCCATACGATGGCTATAGGATCGCCTGATTTTTCGGCGGAGTGGGCACAGGCGAACTTTTACTCCGCCGTCGTGATCAAGGGCCTTGTCGAAGATGACGCGGAGGTAACGATTACCGAAACGAACGATAGTCTGCGTCTTTACTCGACGTCCGTATATCTAAAGAACGGAATCAGGGACGGTAAGATTGATTTCGACGGCAACGGCAGGATTTACCAGACGGTAACGTACTCCAAATCTGGTCAAAAACCCAACAACTATAGCAGCAAGAAAACGGGCGACATTATAGGCTATCCCCGCGGCGGCTATATGCTGCTGTTTTCAAAAAATGCCACCCCCCCCACAGCCACGGTAGAGGTCGCATATAAAGACGGCACAAAAAAAATTTACAATATCGATTACAGCGCGGTGGGTTTTAACCTGGATAACGAAGTGCCATTGACAGACATACGCTTTGAAGAGCCGCCTGTTGCAGCCGCCGGCACATACGGAATAGGTTCGGGAATCGTAGATTCTAATCAAAGCGATATTATGCGGTACGAGATAAGCGGCGGTACAGTAGGATTCGGCAATATTTCGGTAGGAACCGATGGTAGCCCTCCGTTAAAGCCATTATATATCAGGCCGGTTTATACCCCGGCAAAAGTGAAGCCAAACGATACGATGGATCCGAGAGGAAACACTACAAACATGATACACCGAATCTGGTTCGATCTTTTGGATGATCAGGGGGGGGCTCACCCTTACGGCAAAAACAACTTCAATCTGACGTGGAATGACGATACGCAGGCAATCACGCTGTATGTTAAAGAAGGTGCGCAGCCCTTTGATCCAGCTATATACGACAGCGCAATGGCGGTAACCATTCATGCGGAACTGCGAAACCCTTATGTCCCCACTCCCCCTGGAAGTGGGGATCCCATACGGGAATTTGCGTTTGATTTTAAGATAACAACGCCGTAGGCTGCGCCTTAATGAACTTAACCGTGCGGCGTATAGAACAGCTTTGGTAGGAGCTTTTATGAATAAAAAAGTATATTTGGCTGCCGGCGCTATTTTTTTGGCGGCGCCCGCGTTCTCATTCGATTTCATCACAGGGTACGGGCTCAGCCTTGGCGCGAACTTCGACTCGCTTTCCGCCGAAACGATCGGCGGGGCGGCGGCCCGCCAGGGCTACAGCCAGTTCAATTTCGGGGCGCTGGTATTTTTTGAAAAAAGCTACCTCGTGGCGGATTTAAGCTTCAACGGCGTCTGCACCGGCTTTACCCACAGTAACATGCTCAGGCAGTACACTTCCGTCGGCGACGATTACCAACTGATAGGGGCAAACGCGGGGCTGGGGGTCTACTTCAAATACCCGTTCAGGCTGGACAGTCTGACCATTTTTGCCACCGCCGGAATGCAGGGCATTTTGGGCCTGTCGCAGACTTTCTCCAAAAGCTATGAACCCCGGAACGCCCAGAAAGGCGACAGCTACGGCATAGCGTCCGACTGGTCGATGCTCGCATTCAAGGCCGGGGGCGGCGTGGACATCGATATAGACGAAAAAATGTTTTTTCGTTCCGGACTTTTAATAAACTACAGGCTTAACAACGCGTTGGATAACGCTTTCGTACACAACATCAAGGAGGCCGGCCATCCCAAAGCCTCCAACTTTAACATGGGTTTTGAATTTGAATTCCTTTTGGGCTACAGAATCGGCGTCGATGGGGGCATCTCTTCCAGCGTTGGCGGAGGCAGAAATGATGGCGATATTTACTACCCCAAATGATTGTGGTTTTTGAACAGGACTGTTGGTGTGTGTAAAAACAAGTGTATGCAGAGGCTTTCCCAAAACTTCAGTTTTTGGGAAACAAGCTTTGCTTGTCCGGCAACCTTGGATTTATTCGCAAAGTCTGGTTTAATACCCCGCCGAACCTTAGGTTCGCGCTTGCCGCGGCTCACGTAAGGCAAAGCCTACAAAGATTTGGTATTAAACCAGACGATATTATAAACTTCCTTACAGAACGAGCCTCCGCTCCAACCAACCCAACGCTTAAGATACCGCACGGCTTGCCGCGCGGAGGCTCATTCCGCTTTTAGATACCGAAAAACCGTACCCAGCGGCAGTTCAAGGGCCTCGGATATCTGTTTGGGATCCATGCCGTATTTTTGCAGCCTTCTTACCGCCTCTTCCCGGCCCTTTTGCAGACCCCTTTCCAAGCCTTTTTGCAGACCTCTTTCCAAGCTCTTTTGCAGAAACTCTTCCCAGCCTCTTTCCAGGCCCCGGGCTTCCCATTCCGCCGTAAACCCTAATTCTTCCAGTACCGCTTCAAGTGATGTGTCTGACATTGCCCTCATCTCCCTTAGCCCCTTGCTGTTCGCCTGTAATAGCATGTGTATGTATGCCGACAGGGGCATCCCCTCCGGCATCTTCCTGACCATTTCTATTATCCGCTGTAATT
>JAISLM010000017.1 GCA_031290855.1 Spirochaetaceae bacterium | reverse complement strand
CCGTGCTAACACGAATGCCTTCAGGGGTATTTTGTGAGGCGTTCAGGGCCGTTTTACAGGGCTATGGGGCGCCGGAAGCCCTCTGTGCCGGCAGAATCGGGATACGTTTCGGCAATACCCAAAAACCGGAACACCGGCCGGTTGAGGAGCAGCCGTCCGGGAAAACCCCGGATGAACCTCCCCGCCACAAAACAGCGTCAAGCGTCCGCGTGTGGATTGTCCCGCAGGCCCAACCCACAACGGCAAACCGCTATGCGGTTTGTGCCTGACGTTTTACTTCCTGCCTGCCCTTATAAGGAGGTACACGGCGGGGAGCAGGCCCCACCGCGAATAAAGACAAAAAATCGCATCTGCCGCGGGTTACCAAAAGGCTTGTTCACGATGCTTTTTTTGCCGGCGTAAAAGTCCCCGAACTTACGGCAGGGGGTGAACGATTCGCTAGTTATTGACACCTGCGAAAATTGCTGGCTGTCAGCCATAGATCGTCACGCATTACCAATCACTCATTGTTAACCATCAACTGGGAAACCGCCTCCCGCGCCTTTTCCGCGGCCTCGTCGTAGTCCATCGAACGGGCCATGCCCAGCGCCTCCGCCAGCGCGTTCTCGAAACCGGGAAGGGCGGCGGGGGCGCGCAGACCCTCCAGCCCCTTTATCGCGGCCTTTACCCGGGCTGAACGGCCTTCTTCGCAGGCTTCCGTGAAGTCTTCAAGTTTTGCGGCCATGTCGGCGGCGCTTACCTCCGTTTTTTCACCTTCCGGCTCTTCGTCAAACAGCGAAGTCCGGCGTAAGGCGGCGTTAAATTCTTCCAGGGCGGAACAAAAGGCAGCGGTTTCTTCAAAACAGAGCGATTTGTCGTCGCTCTTCGAGGCATCCTCAAGTTTTTTGCCCCGGTCGGAAAGGGCCTGGGCTCCTATCGTGGCGCAGATGCCCTTGTAGGCGTGCACTTGAACCGTGTAGGGCTTCCAGTCCTTAGCGGCGAGGCTGTCACGGATCACGACCAGCCCCTTTTCCATACCGGCGGAGAGCTGCCGTAGCGTCGAGGCGTAGGTCGCGAAGCTTTCAGCGGCGTAATGGAGTCCCTGGTCAATATCAAGCCCGTCAATATGCGAAAGTTCCTCGGCGATTCTTACTTCCCGCTTGCTTGGTTCCCCGTCCGCCTTATCGTACTCCTTATCGACAAAGGTATATTTGTCTTCCGGTAAAAACTTCTTGAGTATCTCGTTCAGGGCGGCCGATTCAATCGGCTTTGCGATAAAGCCGTCCATGCCGCCGGAGGAAAGGAACAGTTCCTCCGCGCCGTGTACAGCGTTGGCGGAAAGGCAGACGACTGGAATGTTCGGAGGGAGTCCGTTCTCGTCTTGCCTGGCGCTTTCCAGTTTCCTGATGCGGCGGGTGGTCTCAATCCCGTCCATGCCGGGCATCATGTGATCCATAAAGATTATGTCGTAGGGGCGTTTCTCGTCGAGGGATTTTTTTACCATGTCGATAGCCGTAGGCCCGTCCTCCGCCGTGTCCGCCGGGATCTTGCACCGGCCAAGGAATCCGCTTGCGACAACGAGGTTCGCCGGGACGTCGTCCACCACCAGCACCCTGACCCCTTCCTTGGCGACAAGCCGCCGCGTATCCGCAGCGTGGGACTTATCGGACTTTTCGGCTGCCCCCTCTACCAGCGGCAGGTACACGGTAAACACGGTGCCTTTCCCGTACTCGCTTTCCACATGGATCGAGCCGCCCATCAGCGTTACCAACTGCCTGACGATGGCGAGGCCCAAGCCGGCCCCCTCTATGCCTTTGTTACGGCGGGTGTCCATCTGCTGGAAACTTTCAAAGAGAAGCGGGATGTTTTCCTCCTTTATGCCGATACCCGTGTCGGCGATCTTTGCGACAATGCAGTCCGCGCCGTTTTCGGGCGACTTGCCCGTGTCCAGCGTGAACGAGATCGAGCCTTTCTTCGTGTATTTTATCGAGTTGTTGATCACGTTGGTGAATATCTGATTTATCCGCATCTCGTCGGCGTAAATGAATTCGGGAACATGGGGGGAACAGTTTTTTTTGAATTCAAGAGATTTCTGCCTGGCGATAAAGGACTGCATCGAACATATATCGTGGAACAGGCTGTGAATGTTGAAGTGTACCGGCAGCAGTTCCATTTTCCCGCTTTCCGCCTTGGAAAAATCAAGAATATCGTTAATTATGCCCAGCAGTATCTTTGACATCTTTTTGATGTCGGAGAAATAACTTTTTTGCAGCGGATCCAGATTTTCCTGGGGCATCAGATCGCTCATTCCGATTATCGTGTTCATCGGGGTGCGTATTTCGTGGCTCATCTTCGCCAGAAATTCGCTTTTTGCCACGCTTGCCGCTTCGGCCTTTAAACGGGCGCTCTCAAGCTCCGTGATATTGGCATAAAGCATCATAACCCCGTCCAGCCCGCCGCCGTTGTACATTGCCGTCACGTAAAGGTAGTAAACCGAATTCTCTTCACTGCCGGAAGAAGCAATCTGTTCCTTTACGATCTGGGTTTCCTTCAACGTTGTCGCTTTTTCGATTATTTCCCTGATCCCGGCAACGGCGGAATCGCCAAAATATTGCCGGTAAACGTCAAAGATTATTTTTCCGTCAATATCCGAAGGCTTTTTTCCGATCGTTTCCTCGAAAAAATTGTCGGTATAATAGGCTATATTCAGGTCCCTGTCCAAAAGCAGGATCGTATTCTTGCTGTATTTCAACAACATGGTCATAAACTTTTCCTGTCGGGACATTTCTGTTTTGAGAGTTCCGACAACTTCGTGCTGCATGACGTTTACTTTGCCGAAACGTTCAAGCTGGGTCTGGGCGGAGGAAAGCTGACGGTTTGTTTTTTTCAGCTCAAGTTCAAGTCGTTTTATTTCCGCTTTAAGGACGGCGGTATCTTCCGTATCGGGCATGGCCGCTCCTACAGCATACAAACAATTACAGAATAGTTTTGCAGATTATTCGCTACTTTTCCGTTGGCAAGGATCGACGGAAAAACTTCCCCGCCGGAATAGACAAAGTGCCAGGGAACGGTATCTTTGATAATAGAGACAGCTTTGCCGGGCTCGGTCTCCCATTGGGAACCCAGCAGCCAGAAACGTGAGGCGCAGGCGTAAATCAAAAGACCCCTGCCTTCCGTAGACTTGTTTTTGATGATGTCTTCCAGCAATTTTTCCGTTGACGCCACGATGTCTTTGTCATTGATCAAAGAGAAAGACACTTCGGCGTTACCGGGGACCGTTCCCGTTATCATCAGGGAACCGTTGTCAATGATTTTTATGCCCACGCGGAATATTTTTGAGCCGTCCTCCTGGTAAATTACGATGGGCATACAGGCCAGCGAAGAAACGGAGAGGCCGAGCGTTTCAAGGTACTTTTCTGCGGGCATATTGTTGATCGATTCGATGCCGTTCAGCTTTTCACCCGTGATTTTGGCCCGCTTTGCCTGTAACGCTTTTTCGGTAATGGCCACCGTGTAGAATTCCGGTTTCAGATCGCCGTAACAGGCCAGCAAAGCCATCGACGATTCGTAGGTCTTCCCGCCGTAAAGAACCAAACTCATCCTTTCATCGATTTCATTTGTGACGGGCAGGGTTCCGAAAAGCGGAACATCGCCCCCGCAGGCTTTATCCAGTTCGGCGACAAAAACATCCCCGCCCTGTCCTTCACCTTTGAGCAGCGGCGGAAAGGTGAATACCAGTGAAGGTTTCTCGTCAAAACCTTCGCTTACTTTTCTATAAAGATCCGTCACCGGTTTTGAAATTTCACAGGAGTCCACCGGATCGCTGATTCCTGACGAGAAACGTACATCATTGCTGGTAAGTACCGTAAGGGAAAGCCCCATTTCTCCCAGGAAACCCGAAAGGCCCAGGGCCATCGTCGTCGTCCCGACCACGGGAAATCCCAGCCGTCTGGTCAGTTCTTCCACTACGCCCGATCCGATGAATTCGTAATGACAGTGAACGAGGGCGGCCGAATTCTTCAAAAGGTTTTCGTCCGGCTTTAGCTGTTCAAAAAGGCCGGATACGGCGGCATCCACATCGTCAATCTCTTCGGTACAGGCTGTATAAATTTTAATCATGTTAACTTCACCATATTTTGCTCAGACGCCGATTACCGTTTTTATCTTGTTAAGCAGAACGTCTTTTTCGATAGGTTTTTTTATGTAACCGTTCGCGCCAAGGTTGATAGCCTGGGCGACGGTTCTAAAATCAGATTCTGAAGACATAAATATGACCGGCGTGTTTTCGTACCAAATTTGCCTTTTCATGTACTCAAGGAATTCTATGCCGTTCATCCCCGGCAACCGAATATCAAGCAGGATAAGATCGAATTTGGTTGAATGCAGCAGAGAGAAAGCCTTTGCCGTCGTTTTTGCGGGATAAACCTCGTATATATCTTCAAGGAAATCTGCAACGATATTGATGATCTCCGCCTGATCGTCAATCGCTAAAATTTTCTTCATCGTAAATACCCCTCTGTTTTGCCGGACCCCAGGGACCGCGATTACCTGTCATCAGAACCTTTATCCGTTTACAAAATCGCCTTCGCATATTAATCGTATAGTCCGCGGACCTTTTCCACAGCCTCCTCGTAGTCTAAAGATCGCGCAAGGTCCAGCGCCTCCGCCAAAGATTTCTTAAAGGCGTCTGTAGCGCCGGCAAGACTGAATCCCTCCAGCGCTTTTACCGCCGTCTTGATCCGCGCGGAGCGGCCTTCTTCGCAGGCTTCGGCGAACTCTTTAAGTTTTACCGCCATGTCCGCAGCGTCAATTTCGGTCTTGTCGCCCGCCGCCGTTTCCGCAAAAAGCGAAGTCTGGCGGAGTACCGCGTTAAACCCTTCGAGGGCGGAACAAAAGGCTTCCGTTTCGTTCAGGCAAGCCGATTTGTCATCGCTTTTAGACGCGTCTTCCAGTTTCCTGCCCCATTGGGAAAGAGCGTCCGCCCCGATTGTGGCGCAAATGCCTTTGTATGCGTGTACCTGAACAGTATACGGTTTCCAATCGCCTGTGGCAAGGCTTTTTCGAATAACGGCGACGCCCGTTTCAATTCCAACGGAAAACTGCTTCAGCGTCGCCGTATAGGTTTCAAGACTTTCCGCGGCGTAGTGCAATCCCCGGTCAATATCCAGGTCTTCGATGTTCGCAAGTTCCGCCACGATGCCGTCTTCCCGCCTGCGCCGCTTTTCGGAGGACGGCTTAACCGGTTTGGGCTCCTCCAGCGTATACTTTTCTTCGGGTAAAAATTTCTTTAACGCCGCGTTCAGGGAGGCGGGCTCTATCGGCTTTGAAACAAAACCGCTCATGCCGGAGGCAAGGAAGATTTTTTCGACCCCCTGCACCGCGTTGGCGGAAAGGGCGACGATAGGCATCGTCCTATAGGCCTCGTTCCCAGTTTTCCCAAGGGCGCGGATCTGTTCCGTCGCGTCAGTCCCGTCAATGTCCGGCATCATGTGATCCATGAAAACGATGTCGTAGGGACATCCGTTTTCCACGGCCTCCATAACCTTCTTGACCGCTTCAATCCCCCCTCCCGCGGTTTCCGCGTTGATATTGTGCTTCGCGAGGAAACCCAGGGCTACCGTCAGGTTTACCGGAACATCGTCCGCCACCAGCACCCGTACCCCTTTTTTCGCCGTCACTAGGGGCATATCTACGGCACTCTCAACCTTGTCGGGATCGCCCGGGATCAGGGGCAGGTACACGGTGAAGGTGGAACCCAAGCCGTAAGCGCTTTCCACCTCGATGTACCCGTCCATCAATGAAACCAGATTCTTGGTGATCGCCAGACCGAGGCCGCTTCCCGTCACACCCCGGTTTTTCCGGGCGTCAAACTGCTGAAAAGTACCGAAAAGTTTTGGGATGTCCTCCGCTTTTATGCCGATACCCGAATCCTTGATCTTCGCCGCCAGGTATTCGGTTCCGTCTTCATTTGGTTTGACACGGGAAAGGCCCAAGAAAACGTAACCTTCCTTCGTGTACTTGAGCGCGTTGTTTACGATATTGGTAAGAACCTGCCGTATTCTGATTTCGTCGCCGTACAGAATTTCCGGTATCGACGTATCCAGGGAGCTTTTGAATTCAAGGCTTTTTCCCTGAGCCATAAACTCGGACATAGACGCGATATTGTCAAAGAGTGCGTAGACATTGTAATGCACGGGTACCAGTTCGAATTTCCCTGCCTCGATCTTTGAGAAATCCAGAATATCGTTGATGATGGTCAGCAGGGATTTCGACATTTTTTTGATGTCCGCAAAGTACCTTTTCTGGAGGGGAGAAAGGTTTTTTGTCGGCATTAGATCGCTCATGCCTATGATCGCGTTCATCGGGGTGCGGATCTCGTGGCTCATCGTGGCCAGGAAACTGCTCTTTGCCACGGTCGCCTGCTCCGCTTCTATCCGGGCCCGGTCGATATATGTAATGTCGTCTAGGTAGATAAAGCGCCCGGCCGTATTGTCCCCCAGCTTGCTGCTAAATATTGAAAAATGCCGAATTTCCCCGTTTATCTCGATTTCCTTTATCGACGTGACCGACTCCTCCGAAACGAGCATATCCCCCACCATCAATTTCACGTCCATGTTTCGGAAGAGATCCAACGCCGGGCGTCCTATAGCCAGGGCGGGATTCTCTATACGGGCGAATTGCGCCATGATTTTGCTGATCTGGGTGATACAGTTCAGTTCGTCCACGATCACTATCATCATCGGGGTTACGTCCATCAGCGTCATAAAGGTGTCTGTGGTTCTCATCGCCTCCAGGCCCCGGTTACTGACAAAGCGGACTATCAGGTAAAGGAGGATGGACGAGAATATCGCGACCGCCCCGTGAACGGTGAGTTCCGAATAGGGGGCGAGAAAATACGGCGTTTTCAGCGGCACACGGAAATAGATAAGGAAGATGTTGACGATATTTGTGAGCAACAAGTACTGCGCCAGCCGCTTGCGGTTGTTGTAGACCGTGGCGACGCAGCAGGTTCCGATGTAAACCGTAAAAAAATACTTGCCGTCATGGTTGGCCATAACCACGGCGTTGAACGCCACATAGAGCAGAAACGGACAAAAGAAAGCCGCGTCCAGCACTTTTTTGAGGGGAAACTGGACGACGAACATCAGCAGGATCGTTGTCGTGCCCGCGATCGCCATCAGCATGAACCTGGGAAAATTATCCGTCCGCGCCGCGTCCCGCAAGCGGACGATCACATACAGAACCAGCGCGACAAAAACTATCGCATTGGCAAACGTGTAGTAGCGCGACTTCCAGTCCCTGTTAAGGCCGCCGCTTGGGTTACCCCGCATGATTCGTCCCGCTATTTTTGAACGTGATACCGCCTACCGAAACGATACGGACGGCACGGGGCATAACCCGTATGCTGAAGGAAGTGTCGAAAAACACCTCCCCGTCCAGACTGATACAGAGAAGACGGTTGGAACTTAGCGAAACGGTACGAACCTTCCGGTAGATGTAATCGTTCGGGAATTTCCCGTGCAGACCCTTCAGGTAGAAAGGGGTGAGTCGCAGGGCTTTTGTCAGGGAAGACGTCCGGTATGCCACCACGTCCAGGAGGCCGTCGTCCGGCATAGCTTCCGGGATCACGCTTTTGTTTATCGGGTAGCCCGGATTATTCGCGACATGGATGAAGGACATCGGCCCCTCGATCTCCTCGTCATCCATGCGCAGCCGGTAATGTTGACCCATGATCTCTTTGTCAAACGTCACCATCAGTCCCGCGATTCTAAAAATCGCTTCGGTAACCGCAATCGATCTGCGTCGCAGCTTCCAGAAGGCGGTGAGCATCGGGTAGGACCTGAGCAGCGCCATCGCCTCAAGCCCGACCGCGCAGGAGTTAAGGGCGTAGATGCTGCCGCAGTCGATTATATCGGCGGGGATGACGGGGGCGTTCACCAGTTCCGCGATGTTCCGCATCAAGGGTATCAGTTCCTTTCCCCCGAATGACTGGACAAAGACGCTGCCGGTTCCGTATGGGACGACGGCGAGTTCCGCGTTTGGAAGCCCCGCGATCCCGTTGAGGCAACAGAAAACCACCCCGTCCCCGCCGATGGCGTACACCCGCACCGGCGTCTCCTTGCCGGCGAAGGCCATATACTTCCGTATCACGATGATAGCATCCCGCGGGAAGCGGGAAATGTGGATCGCGTAGGGGCTGGCGGCGGAATAGATGTCGGGCAAGTCCGGCGGCACATCGCCGTCGGGAATCCGTGTCGCGCCGGAA
The DNA here is from genome assembly GCA_031290855.1 of Spirochaetaceae bacterium. GTDB lineage: Bacteria > Spirochaetota > Spirochaetia > Treponematales > Breznakiellaceae > JAIRMY01. The sequence goes on along the minus strand of JAISLM010000017.1, from coordinate 8,685 downwards.
GGTCCGTCGAAACAACGGACTATCTCGGAAATAACCCTGTTGATCTCCCTGAAATTTAGAAAAGAACGAGGATTAATTACGAACAGATGTTTTTTTGACGAATATTGTTGAGACATACCTCACTTTTTATCCCGCATACGGTATATTGTGCTCGGACGATTCCGGCTTGTCAAGCGTCGGGCGGCGGCTTTTTTCTTTATGCGGCGGTTTAGATTAATATCACTACCGGGGTTCCTTCCCGTGAGCAGCAGCCTGCCACCGGCCCTCAAGCCCCCGCCGGGCCGGAATACCACTTTATTCGCAGTGGGTTCTGCTCCCCCGCCGCTCTACGCTAAACCTGGCCCGCAATTCGGATTTCAGGGCAGACGTATCCCCCTGGGCGGGTTCGGTTTGGGGAGGAAATGGCGGCCGCCGCGGTTTTGCGGCCGGGTTATGCCGCTTATCCGGGCGCCGGGGCGACGGGAAGGTGGTATGGGCGGAAAAAAGCGGCGCCGGACGCCCGTTCCCTGCTATGGGGTCTGACCCCGTGGGCCGGCGGGCCCCCCGCCGCCGCGCGTCCGGCGAGGCGTTTCCCGCTGCGGGGTCTGACCCCGTGGGCCGGCGGGACTCCCGCCTCCTCCTCTCCCGCCTCCCCGCCGTCCGGCGGTTCCCCTTCCAGAATCCGCGACCAGTAACGGTCGCCCCATAGGTGTCCAGTCCGTCCGCTGTCCCTGTTGTACCTAATGGCGAAGGTCTGCTTCAGCCATTTCATTATCGCGGGCAGTTCGAACCCGTCCGCGGGCCTGATGTAAAAGGCCAGCCGGTCACCGGCGAGACTCAAGCCCCGGACCGCGAAGACAAACCTGTGCGCGGTCTCCCGGAACACCCGGTCGAACAGCGCCGGCGCCCGCCCCCCGCGGAACAGGGGTTCCCTGTTGTTGACGCGGGTACTGATTTCGTACCACACGCCCTGTTTCAGCATTCGTAAATGTCTCATGTAAAATATATGGGCGCTTGCCCGCGTTTTGCTTCAACATACGGAAAAAAAGGGAAAGGGGCCGAACCGGAAAGTACCTTCGACCTTCCGGCGGAGCGGCGGGGGGCTTTTCGTCAGGTAAAATTTTTGTGGGTTAAGTTTAGCCCAGGGGGCGGGGTATTAACCCATTTATAAATGAATCAGGTGAGTTTCAAAGAGACGGCTTGTCGGGAAGGGACGCTTCAGCGTTGCAGGCGCTGATAACCTGGTCTTCGCAGGAACGCATGGCAAGAATTGTTTTTTCGATAAGCTTGTCCAAATCCCAGCCCAACATTGCCGCGCCCCGCTCTATCACGCCGCGTGAACAGCCCGCCGCAAAATTCAGCGTCTTGTATTTTTTCTTGACGGATTTAACTTCCATATCCTTGACGCTTTTCGAGGGGCGTATGATCGCGGCGGCCCAGACCAGGCCGGTCAATTCGTCGGTGGCGTACAGTACCTTTTCCATCTCGTGTTCGGGCTTTATGTCAACCGTCAGGCCATAGCCGTGGCTGCAAACCGCGTGTATCAGCGCCTCGTCCGCCCCGGCTGAACGCAACAACTCGGCGGCCTTCAGGCAGTGCCGTTCGGGGTACAGCTCAAAATCAATATCGTGCAGGAGCCCCGCATTGCCCCAGAATTCGACTTCGCCGCCATAACCAAGGTCGGCGGCGTACCATTTCATCACGCCTTCCACAGTTAAAGCGTGTTGCAGATGGAACATATCCTTGTTATACTGTTTCAAAAGCGCCCACGCTTGCGCGCGCGGCATACCGAAAGGCGGATTTTGATTTTCGACCATGCGGTCATCATAACAAAAACAGGTCGAAGGGGAAAGTGGTTTATTATGAAAAAAGTTTTACATACTTCAGACTGGCATTTAGGCGCGATGCTTCATAACGAAGATCGGAAAGAGGAACACAGACAGTTTTTATCATGGCTTCTAAAAACTATAAAGGCCGAGTGTATCGACGTGCTTGTCGTCTCAGGCGATATTTTTGATGTTTACGCGCCTTCCGCCGCCGCACAAAAACTGTACTACGATTTTCTTGCCGGCATCATCAAAATGGGGAATAAACCGGAAGTTTTTATCATTGCCGGCAACCACGATTCGCCTTATTTTCTGGGAGCGCCTTCCGACATACTTTCAAAACTCAAAATCCATGTCGTGTCCGTGCTTGACACGGAAAAACCCGAAAATCTTGTTTTTGAAATAAAGGATGATTCCGGCAGGACGGCGCTGACGATCTGCGCGATTCCTTTTTTGCGCGAAAGAGACTTAAAAATAAGCGGCAGCGCTCACGGACCGGACGGTAGCGATTCGATTACCGCGCAGTACAACAAGGCCGCCGCAGATTTTTACCATAAGGTGTACGGCATTGCAAAAACAAAAAACGCGCCGGCGCTTATGACCGGACACTTCTATCTTGACGGCAGCCAAAAGTCCGATGATTATTCTGAACGTACCCGCGAGGTTGGCAACCTGCACGGCCTGCCTGCCGGCATGCTCCCGGACGCGGATTATTACGCGCTCGGGCATCTGCACAAATGCCAGGCGGTAAACGGCAAAAACCATATTCGTTATTCCGGCTCGCCGCTGCCGATGAGTTTCAGCGAGGCGGAAGATAAAAAGTATGCGCTTATCGCCGTATTTGACGAGGATTCCGATGAAACAAAGCCCATCGTTCAATTAAAGGAAATACCTGTTTGGCAGGAGCTGCGGCAGATAAGCGGCTCGACGGACGCGATACTGGAGGAATTCCGCCGGATCAAAGCGGACGGCAGGAAGGTGTGGATAGAGATACAGGTTACAGAACATGACGGCGATCTTTATGATTTTTGGAATACGCTTGAAAATGAGGCGTCGTTTACCGCGCCCCTAGAACTGCCGCTTACGGCCGGGGAACTTCTGCTGGAAGCCCCATACAAAATTATTGTAAGGCAGGATATGCGCGTCCGCGGGAACACGGACGACTGGCGTGACGGTGACGAAAGCGGCGATCTTTCTTCGCTTGATCCCGCGGAGGTCTTTCATAAATTCATGCTGGAACAAAAAATAACCCCGGAACACGCCGAAGCCTTTATGAAGATGTTTAATGAACTGTATAATGACGTTATTGTGAATGAAAATGGCGCGATGGGTACATAAGGCATGAAAATACTTAATTTAACTTTTAAAAATATCAATTCGCTTGCCGGTGAATGGAAAATAGATTTTACAGACCCGGTATTTAACAACGGTCTTTTTATTCTGCACGGCGCGACCGGAGCCGGCAAAACATCAATCCTTGACGCGCTATGCCTTGCGCTTTACGGCAAAACATCAAGGCAAAATTCTTTTAACAAAACACAAAACGAAGTGATGACAAACGGGACTTCGTCATGCTTTGCGCAGGTGGAGTTTGAAACCGGCGGGCGGCACTACCGTTCGTACTGGGAACATAAAAGAGCAAAAAGCGGAATAGATTTCCAAAGCGGCTGCACGCGCCGGTTTTACCGGTTGGGAGACAATGAAACTGTTCTTGCGGAAAAAATCAGCGAGGTCAACGAAAAGATTGTTTCTGTCCTTGGTATGGATTTTGAACAATTTACAAGCGCCGTACTCCTGCCCCAGGGAAAGTTTGACTCTTTCCTGAACGCCGAAAAAAAACAGCGGTCGGAAATTCTTGAAAAGATAAGCCGTACGCAAATATACTCCAGGATAGGGGCGGCGGCCCACCGGCGGAGAAAAGATGAGGATGACAAGCTGAGTTCGCTAAAAGATAAAATCGAAGAGATAATGGTCGCGTCGCAGCTTGAAGAATCCGCGCTACGTGAAAAAATAAGAAAATCCCATTTCTTGCTTGAAGAAAAAAGGACGGAAGCCGCAGCGGTTGAGTTACAGCTAAAACAGTACGAAGAACACGATAAATTGCAGAACGAAATAAATATTTTGAAAGCCAGAATAAACGAACTGAGAAAAATTGCCGAAAACGAAAAAGAAAGATTCACGCATCTTGATCAGGCAAAAAAAGCCGTAGCCGTAGCGGATATAGTTTTACAGTTTGATCAGGCAAAAAACGAAAGGGAAAAACTGGGGGATGAAATACAAAAAATAAAAATCAATCTTGATGCCGCAAAAAAAATTTGCACGGAACTTTTGCCGAGAAAAAAAACTGCCGAACGGGAAAATGAAGCCGCCGCAAAAGCCCTGGCTGAAAATGAGCCAAACATTAAAAAAGCGCGGGAACTTGACGTGCGTATTCTTGAAACAGAAAATAATATTTCTGATAAACATAAAAAAATACAATATCTTGCAAAAACAAACAGCGAACTTGAATCGGAGTTGAGATCGGCCTCCGAAAAAAATGTAAATCTGGAGGAAAGCTTTGGCGGTTTGAAAACAAAGATAAGCGGCTTAAAAGAAGAAACCGCAAAAAACAGAGCTCGATATGACGATATTGGCGAAAGCATAGCCTCGCTTTCGGTATTTTCGTCAGCGGCTTCATTTGAGGAAAACCGCAAATCGCTACGCGGCGGAGAGCCTTGTCCGCTCTGTGGCTCTATGGAACATCCTTTCTGTGATGACCGTGCGGCCCTGCTTGAAAATCAGGACAAGCTAAAATCCATGCAGTTGGAAAGCGCTAAATTGAAGCAGGCCATAGCCGGCGCGGAACGTGATCTTGAAAGACTTGAAAACGAAAAATCACGATCCGAGGCCGAACTGCTGGGGTTTGCGGCAAAAAAAGCCGCGAATCAGGCGACAATAAAAAACAATGACGATCAGGCGCAGGTTCTGCGGAACGAAGCCGAAGCCTGCGAAAAACAGGCCGCCGATCTGAAAACCGGACGTGCCGCGCTTATTGCGGCAGACAACCTCGATCAATTCGAGACAGGCCTTAAAAAACGGCAGGCAGATTCCGCCGAAAACCTGGCAAAGATAGACAAACAGTTATCGGGGTACACGCGGGATACCGAAAATTATGAACGGTTGCTGGCGGAAAAGGACGAACAGTACGGGTTTTTACTGAAGGCTTTTGAGCAAAAACAGAGTTCGATGGAGGCGGCCTTTGCCAGACAAGGTTTTGATTCGTACGACGCATGGCAGGAATTTAACTGGGGCGCGGAAAGAATAATGGAAACGGAACATGAAAAAGCCCATCTTGCGGCAGAATTGAAAAACGCTGAATCGCAAAAAACAAAACTGACGGATGCTATGCAAAAATTACCGCCGCTGCCGGACAAGAAGTACGGGGATATTGAACGGGAAAAACAGGCTATCGCTTTAACTATAGGGGAAACCAATAAGGAAATAGGCGGCATGGAAAAACAGATTGAAATAAACAATAACAACAAACGGCGAAGGGCCGCATTTGAAAAAGAAATCGGTATACAAACGGAAATTTGTCTTAGATGGAAATGGATGGATGACTGGATAGGCGGCGCGGACGGTTGGAAATTCAAAAATTATGTTCAGGCGCTTACGTTAAAATCTTTGATTTACAACGCCAATACCTATTTTCTGAACATGAGCAGCCAGCGTTATATGATGATATGCCGGGAAAGTACAGACGACCTGTTGCCGGTAATTGTTGACAGGCATCAGGGTTCCATAGAACGCAGTATATCGAATCTGTCAGGCGGCGAACGTTTCATGCTGTCCCTATCTCTCGCTCTCGGACTCTCAAAATTGAATTCATCAAAGCTCAGCATAGACTCGCTTTTTCTTGACGAAGGTTTTGGGAGTCTGGACAAAGAAAGCCTTGAATTGACGATAAACATTTTAAACGGCCTGAAACAGCATCAGGGTAAGCTAACAGGAATTATATCCCATGTCGAGGAACTGCACGAACATATAACGGCATGTATAGAGGTTGTAAAGACAGGCGGCGGCAGAAGCCGCTTGTCCGGCTGCGGAGTTTCAAAGCTGTCGTAAATTTAAGAAGACATTTAAGGAAGTAAGATTATGCTGGTTCAGAAAAATGCTCCGGTGGAATATATAAAGTCATTAAAAGTAGGTGATTTATATATGGACAGCATCATCACATCGGTTAAAAAGAAAGAGCGGGGCATAATGTTTATGACCAGCAACGGCAGCCTGTATAACGCGCACTACAAAACTAATTATTACAATGTGTTCAGAACCGACAGGCACAAAGAAAACTTTTTAAGGCAACATGTCAATAAAATATTCAAAATGTATGGTTACAAAAAAATAAAACTGCCCAAAGACTGTGTTAAGAAAACGCCCAATTCTCCGGCAAAGCCGACAAAGAAAGACTTATCGCCGGGCCCCTCCGCCCCTAAACCTGAAAGAACAGAGCTTTGAAAATATAAACGCGGCCAGACCCGCTATCGCGAATATGTGCCAAATCGAACTGCTTTCTTCGCGGAAAACCCAGTCGCCGTCAGATGCGCTGCTTTCGTTGATGAAGCCGGCAAGAAATGGGGCCGCGTCCGCGTTGCCGTCAATGAAAATGCCGCCCGTCCGTTCCGCGGCAGCGGAAAGCGCGCCTTTCTTTAGATAACTTGTGACGGCGGCGGGCGGTTTTCCGCTTGCATTAACGGTTTCAAACGAACTTTCTTCCGGCACGAGGGCGCCGTAGATCGAGCCGACACCGACGGTTAGTAACTTTATATCATACCCGCGCAACCGTTCAACCGCGCTCGACATTGACCCTGACAGGGCTTCCCCGTCAGAAAACAGCACCACATACCGTGCCGAAGGGAAGTTGTCCTGAAAGGCTCCGGCGGCCGCGTCAAGTATATTTTCCAGATTCGTGCCGCGGGAAGTTATCGCAAGACCGCTAAGACCGTCAAGCAGGGCAAATATAGCCTCGGAATCATCGGTCAGGGGAACGGCAAGTATGGCTTCCCCCTTTCCCAGCGCCGCCCCGAAACGTATGTTCTGCGGGTCCTTCTTTTCGGAATGCAGGTTTTCGATCAGGGTTCTTGCCACATGGATTGAACGTTCAAGCCGTGACGAAGAGATGCCTCCACGTATGGCGGGCGTTTTCCAGATGGTATCCTTCACTGTAGTCTGAGCCGGGTCAGACGGCGACGGCGACGTGTCTTTTACATTCATGCTGCGGGACAAGTCAAAAGCAAAAACAATGTCGGTTCCACGGCGTAATTCGCGCACAAAATGTACGCCAAAACACGGCCCGGCAAGGGCAAGGGTCAAGCAAATATAGAAAATGATAAATAGTATACACGAAACGGCGTAGCGTAGGCTCAATTCCACCTGTATCGGCACTTTTCGCGGTCTTTTTTTGCGGCTGTCGCCTATATCGTCATAAAAAACAGTTGAAATCGGTGCAACAAGCGAATAAATGTTTGCAAACCGGCTTTTGTAATTAAGTGCCATAAGTACAAGCATTGGCACAAGCGCGTACAGCAGAAAAAGCATGGCGGGACGATCAAATGTCATAAAGGCGCTCCCAGAAAAATTGTGCGGAACAGGCGCGAGGAACAGGCCAGAAGCAACGCCGCCATAATAAGAGGCCAGTGTACGCCCTGTTTACGGCCCCGGACGGCACTGCGGCTCACGACGGCTTCGGCTTTGTTCACAGCGCTGAAGGCCGCCAAAAACGAATCGCGTCCGGGCGCGTGAAGGAAAACCCCGCCAGCCGCGTCGGATATGGCGCGTAAATTTCCAGAATCGTAGCGCGATTCAAATGAGCCTGTACGACGTATCTTCGTTTCCGGATCAACATAATCTATAGGTATCTCGCCGGAACTGCCTACGCCGATGACGTACAAAGCGGTATTTTGCGCTTTCAGCGCCTCAACCGCCGTAATAGGGTGTATAGCGCCCGCGTTATTTTCGCCATCGCTGACAAGAACAACCGCCTTGTGCTCGGAAGTGGAATGTTCCAGATGGAGTGCCGCCAGTGAAAGCGCCACACCCAGCGCCGTACCGTCCCCAAGCTCGCCGATGGAAAGCCGTTCCAACCGCTCCGACAGAGCCTTGCGATCAATAGTTGGCGGAATCAACAGGGCAGCTTCATTTCCGGCGGCTACAAGCCCAATAGCATCGGCGGGCCGCGCCGATGCAAAGTTTTGGATAAGTTCCCGCGCCGTATCAAAGCGGTTCCTGCCGTTCATGTCTATACCGGCCATGCTGGGGCTGCAATCGAGTACAAACAGGATGTCCGCTCCGCGATCTAGCCAAACCGTCTCGTTTTTGACCAGTTGAGGCCCCGCCGCCGCAAGCAGCATCAGGAATATGGCGGTACAGTCCGAAACCCGTGGAAGCGCGGCAAAGAAGCGGAAACCCGTCGCCGGTCTAAACGAGTCTCCGCCGGATGTTCCCAGCGAAAGGGACAGCCGGAACGCGCCCCGGAAAAAGCGCCGCAAGGCAAATATGACAAAGGGAACAAAAATGGCGGCAAGAACAAAGGCCGGCCTGTCAAACGTTAACATCGCACCGCCTCATATTTAAACGCCCGCCGTCCCTCATTTAACCACGATGTTTACAAGTTTGTCCCTGACGCTTATCACTTTGACGATGGTTTTGCCTTCGAGCCATTTTTGTACGACAGGCGAGGACAGGGCGGTTTTTTCAAGCGCCGGGGCGGGCGTTCCGGCATCTGCGGTGAATTTGTCGCGTATCTTGCCGTTTACCTGGACGACTATTGTAAGTTCCCCATCGGCGGCGAGCGCCTCGTCAAAGACGGGCCACGGAGCGCCTGAAACGGAGCCGCTCCGCC
>JAISLM010000016.1 GCA_031290855.1 Spirochaetaceae bacterium | reverse complement strand
GCGCACATATATTTACATGAGACATTTAAGAATGCTGAAACAGGGCGTGTGGTACGAAATCAGTACCCGCGTCAACAACAGGGAACCCCTGTTCCGAAGGGGGCGGGCGCCGGCGCTGTTCGACCGGGTGTTCCGGGAGACCGCGAACAGGTTTGTCTTCGCGGTCCGGGGCTTGAGTCTTGCCGGCGACCGGCTGGCCTTTTACATCAGGCCCGCGGACGGGTTCGAGCTGCCGGCGATAATGAAATGGCTGAAGCAAACCTTCGCCATTAGGTACAACCGGGACAATGGACGGACGGGACACCTGTGGGGTGACCGGTACCGGTCGCGGATTCTGGAAGGGGAGCCGCCGGACGGCGTGGAGGCGGGAGAGGAGACCCCGCAGGCGGCCCATGGGGTCAGACCCCGCAGCGGGAAACGCCTCACCGGAAGCGCGGCGGCGGGGGGCCCGCCGGCCTGCGGGGTCAGACCCCGCAATGGGAAACGCCTCGCCGGGCACGCGGCGGTGGGGCCCTCCCCGGCCCGTGGGGTCAGACCCCGCAGCGGGAAACGGGCTGCCGGGGCCGCGTTTTTTCGCCTATACCCCCTTCCCGTGGCCCCGGCGCCCGGATAAGCGGCATAATCCGCCGCAGAACCGCAGCGGCCGCCATTTCCTCGCCAAACCGAACCCGCCCAGGGGGATACGCCTGCCCTGAAATCCGAATTACGGGTCAAGTTTAGCCCAAGGGGCGGGGGAGCAGACCCCACTGCGAATAACCAGTGTGCGCATCGGCCAAAGCCGCTTCCATTTCCCGTATCCTGCTGCGGGCCGCCTGCAATTCATCAATCTCGTTCATCGTTCCCGCCTTTATCCTTTTGGGCAGTGTATCCTCCCGCCCGTATTGCTTTACCCGCTTGCTTAGTGTCTGGCTCCCGCGGATCCCGTTCCTGCGCCTCGCCTCGTCAGGGCTCTTATATTTCCCGCTCGCCGCGTCCCCCGCAAGCCGGAGCTTAAACACCTCGCCGTATCGTACCACCTCGCTCATCGTTTGACCTCCATGTGTCAACTTTAAACCAGGACGAGACACAGCCCCTCGTATTCCACCCCTCATTGCTCATTACCGCCGCGTGTCTTAACAAAACGCGCCCGTTCTTTTATCATAAAAGCGATGAATAGGATACTTTATGAAAAAATAATGGAGGCGTTCTCGTCCGTTCTTCCGATAACGGTGATCGTGTTGCTCGCGAGCGTCGTGTTTGTACCGATACCGGCAGGGAATATGCTGATGTTCCTCGCGGGCGCGGCGCTGCTCGTCGTCGGGATGGGTTTCTTTACGATGGGCGCGGATATGGCGATGATGCCGATGGGCGAGGGTATCGGCATCCAGCTTACAAAGACGCCGAACCTGCTTCTGATCGTCGTCGTGAGCTTTCTGATGGGGCTGGTGATAACGATTGCCGAGCCGGATTTGCAGGTGCTTGCCCAGCAGGTGCCGTCGATAAGGCCCTCTATCGCGCTGATCGTGACGGTCGGCACGGGGGTGGGCATCTTTCTTGTGATAGCGGTGCTGCGCATACTGTTTAAGATAAGGTTGTCCGTGTTGCTGGTGATATTTTATACGGCGACCTTCGCGCTCGCCTACTTTACCCCGGTCAACTTCATACCGGTCGCCTTCGATTCGGGCGGCGTGACTACCGGTCCGATAACGGTGCCGTTCATCTTGGCGATGGGCGTCGGCGTAGTGTCGATACGGGGCGACAGGGGATCGCAGGACGACAGCTTCGGACTTGTCTCGCTTTGCAGTGTGGGGCCGATCATGGCGGTGATGCTGCTCGGCATAATCTTCAACCCGTCCGGCGCGAGTGTCGAAACGCACGCCATCCCCGATGTCGCCACCTCCAGGGATGTCGTGAACAGTTTTCTGCGGCATCTTCCGCGTTACGCGAAAGATGTCATTACCGCCCTCGCGGCGCTCGTGTTTTTCTTCGCGGTCTTCCAGATAGTCTCCCGCCGTTACAAGAAGCACCAACTCAAGCGGATATCTATGGGTTTCCTGTACACGCTGATAGGGTTGCTTGTCTTTCTGACCGGCGTGAACGTGGGCTTCATCCCGGTGGGGCTCCTGCTGGGTTCCGAGATGGCGGCCTCCTCCCTGCGCTGGATACTGATACCGCTGGGGATGCTGGTGGGTTACTTCATAGTGATGGCGGAACCGGCCGTCCATGTCCTTAACAAACAGGTTGAGGACATATCGTCCGGCGCGATACCGCAAAAGACGATGGCGCGTTCCCTCGCGATAGGGATGGCTTCGGCGCTCGCCCTAACGATGACGAGGATACTGCTGGGGATTCCGCTGATGTTCATTCTGATACCGGGCTACCTGATAGCGCTGACGCTGACATTTTTCGTGCCGAGGATCTTTGTCGGCATAGCCTTCGACTCAGGCGGCGTCTGTTCCGGCCCGCTGACGACCACCTTCCTGCTTCCGCTCGCGATGGGGGTCTGCGAAGGGTCGGGCGGCGACATAATGACGGAAGCTTTCGGCGTCGTGGCGCTCGTGGCGCTCGCTCCGCTGATCGTGATACAGGCGATGGGACTCATGTACAACATCAGACTAAAGAAGATAGCGGCGGGTGCGGGTGTCGTCAGCGCGGAAGAGGCGGGAAGGATCATCGTTTATCCGGAGGTGGGCTACTAAATGGAAGACGTAAAGGACGTTCCGGTATTGAAGCTGGCGATTTTTATCGTCGACTGGAAAAAGATAAAGACGATAAGCACGATATTCAGCCAGAGCGGGCTGCGCCACCAGTTCGTGTGCAAGGGACGCGGCACCGCGAGTTCAGAAATACTGGATATTCTGGGGATTGGATCGGCTGACAAAGCCGTGATCGTGTCTTTGGAGCAGGATACGGCGGTGGGAGCGCTGATGCGTGAGGCCGGCCAGAAGCTCGGTCTCAATCACCCGGGCGCCGGGATAGGGTTTTCGATGCCGCTTTCGGCGATAAACAACCCCGTGCTGGACTCGTTAAAGAGGGACGGGGAACTGTCCCCGCAAAGCGCCGGCAAGACGGAGACCGGCTACAAAGGAGAGGAAAGAAGGAATATGGAAAGAAAGTACGACCTTATCGTCACGATCCTGAATCAGGGTTACAGCGATGAATTTATGACGGTGGCCCGCGAGGCCGGGGCCGGCGGCGGCACCGTGATCAACGCGCGCGGGCTTTTAAAGACCGGACCGGCGAAGATATTCGGCATCTCGGTGCAGAACGAAAAGGAGATCATCCTGATCCTCACGACACGGGAAAAGATGACGCCGATCATGGAGGCTGTCGGCAAGTCGCACGGTCTGAGTTCCAAAGCCGAGGGGATCATCTTTTCCGTGCCGGCGGGCAACATCACGGGCATAGATCTGCGTTAACGCCGGACGATGTTTTTAATTTTTGTACAGCAACTTATAAACGGGCTTTCCCTGGGCAGTATCTACGCCCTTATCGCGCTCGGTTATACGATGGTTTACGGCATAGTGCTGCTGATAAACTTTGCCCACGGCGACATCCTTATGGCGGGCGCCTACGCCGGATACTTCGTGTTGACAAGATTTGGTGTGTCCCCGCCGTCGATAATACTGGCATTCATGTTTTCAATGATCGTCTGCGCGACGCTCGGCATGGCGATAGAGCGCCTGGCGTACAGACCGCTCCGTTCCGCGCCACGCCTCAACTCGCTGATCACGGCTATAGCGGTCTCTCTGATACTGGAGAACGGGGCCCGGGTGGTGCCGTTCATAGGCCCGAACCCGCGCCAGTTTCCCCGCCCCGGCACGCACAATATAGACCTGGGGCGTATTTCAATATCAAACATACAGATAATCGTGATCATGGTGTCCGCTGCGCTGATGATATGTCTTAACTACATCGTGATGCACACGAAACAGGGCAAGGCGATGCGCGCCGTTTCTTTCGATATGCAGGCATCAAGCCTGATGGGGATACCTGTGGACCGCACGATCTCGTTCACGTTTGCGCTCGGTTCCGTGCTGGCGGCGGCGGGCGGCATCCTGTTCGCGTTTGCCTACCCGCAGATATCCCCGACCATGGGCGTGATGCCCGGCCTAAAAGCCTTCGTCGCGGCGGTGCTGGGCGGTATAGGCTCGATACCGGGGGCCGTGCTGGGCGGCATAGTGCTCGGCATCGCAGAAACCCTGACGAAGGGCTTTGTTTCTTCCCAGTATGCGGATGCCGTCTCATTTTCGATACTGATAGTGATCCTCCTTGTAAAACCTTCCGGCATAATGGTCGCCCAGAAGCGCGTAAAAGTATAGTATCCAGAAACAGTGGTAACGGGAGGCAGGAGAAATCTTATACTTAAGGCATAGAAAACCCGTAATTCCAGATTCAAAAAGATGATATTACTATACGTATGGTACGGGGAAAATGAGCCTCCCCGCCGCAGGGCGCTAAACTTGACCCGCAAAAAATTTACTTGATGAAAAGCTCCCCGCCGCGCCGCCGGAACGGTGTTTTCGGTTCGGTTTCTTCCCGTTTTTTTCCGTATGTTAAAGCAAAACGCGGGCAGCCGCCCATATATTTATATGAGACATTTAAGAATGCTGAAACAGGGCGTGTGGTACGAAATCAGTACCCGCGTCAACAACCGGGAACCCCTGTTTCGCGGGGGCCGGGCGACTGCGCTGTTTGACCGGGTGTTCCGGGAGAACGCGCACAGGTTTGCCTTCACGGTCCGGGAACTGCGTCTTGCTGAAGACCGGCTGGCCTTTTACATCAAGCCCGAGGACGGGTTCGAACTGCCCGCGATAATGAAATGGCTGAAGCAGACCTTCGCCCAGAGGTACAACCGGGACAGCGGACGGACGGGGCACCTGTGGGGCGACCGGTACTGGTCGCGGATTCTGGAAGTGGAGCCGCCGGACGGCGGGGAGGCGGGGGAGGGAGTCCCTTCGGCCCACGGGGTCAGACCCGTAATCAAGCGCCGCCTCGCCGGACGCACGACGGCGGGAGGCCCGTCGGCCCTTAGGGTCAGACCCCATCGCGTGAAACGCCTCGCCGGACGCTCGGCGGCGGGGGCCTCTCCGACCTACAGGGTCAGACCCCGAAGCAGGGAACGAGCGTCCGGGCCCGCGTTTTTCCGTTTATACCCCCTTCCCGCCGCCCCTGCGCCCGGATAAGCGGTATAATCCGCCCGGAGAACCGTAGCGGCAGCCATTTCTTCTCCAAACCTAACCCGCCTAAGGGGATACGTCTGCCCTGAAATCTGAATTATGGGCCAGGTTTAGACTTAAGGACCGGGAGGTTCATTAATAATAGTACCCGACACCATTTTTGGGGATAAATTTTACCAAAAAAATGGCGCCCGGCGTCATAGGCGTTACCACGGAACCCGCGTTTATACACCTTGTTGACGCAACGGCGCCTGGCACCCATGCATTACTAAGGAAGCCGCGCCGCTTGCACCGCTACAGGGTCTGACCCCGGCCCTATATGTAGCGTGGTCTGGCTTTCCCGGCGCTAGGCATTCGGCGCCTGCCCCCCCTGCGTTACCGGGGCATCTTTGGTTACCTTGCGCGTGTTTACGGCCCGTACACAATTTTATTCGCAGTGGGGCTGCTCCCACGCCTTATCCCTTCCTTTTGGGGTTAAGACGGCGGTAGAACGTCAGGCAAAACAACTTGACGCTGTTTTGTGGCTGGGAGGTTCATTTTTCCATCTCCATTATTTTCTTATGTATTATAATGTTATACGGTATTATTATTGCTATATTTATTATCCCGGCATACAGTAATACTATTAACGCGACCGCTATATTTACCAGCAGTGTTTCTTTATACTCAAGTGTTGCAAATACTACAATTATATTTATTATAAACGCAGCAACAGCAAGCGCGTTTTCCGTTTTTCTATAGTTTTCAAAGAATCCTTTTGCATTTTCCAAGACTTTTTTATCCGGCGTTTCATTAAACAGAACGGAAAATGAGGCGGAAATTTCTTTTCTGCCGTACATTATAAGCATAAAAACCAGAGGGAAAATTATGGCTATCAATATAGACGTTATTTCAATAAAAATAAAGAAACCGCCACCGCATACCCGTCCGGTAAACACCAGAACAAGCGCTGTAAAAACCAAACCGGTAAAATATCGAATTTTCATGATATATCCTCCGAATGTTAAATATTTATACAATACCGTTCAAAGAATATAAAGGTTGTATTTCACGTAACAGAACTATAAAGACAGATTCGGTATACCGGTAAAAATCCATCCGAAAATTTGGCGCTCGGCGCATGTGCCGGAAACATTCAAGGCTGCGGCATTTCCGTAAAGTTGACGAAATGCCGCCTGGCGCCTCCTGTGCAGACCTTATCCGTTCTTCCCGTATCAGCCTACCCGGTAAAGCGGCGGCTGGTGGTGTTTAAGGGAGTACATTTCAACCGGGTGTTCCGACGAATCTATGTATTCAAGCGCGTGGGCTTTCAGTGTCTCCTTTAGGAGGTCGAGGTTATTTTTTTGCGTCTGGTGGGGCTGGAGTAGGATATAGAAGGGATCCACCGCAGACTTTATTTCATCATACAGTCCCGCGTCCTTAAAGATGTGGGCGTGGTGGGGCCATTTCATATAATGCGATCGGAGCACCGGCAGTCTTTCGTACTCGTTCTCCAGGGCGGCTATGGTTTTGTCTGTTTCGAGCCATTCGTTAAAAGCGGGATCGCCTGACAGTTCTTCTCCCAGCGAGTTAAGTTCATAGACATAGGATAAGCGCCGGATAAGGCTACCGGAGCCGGGGAATACCCTGTTTATCCCTTCCAGTATATACAGCCCTTGCACAAGTGCGTCGCGCCGTTCAATCTTGTCGGCGAGTTCCTGATAGCCGAGAACAGAGTACTTTTTCTCTTCCAGCCGCGCTATCTCTTCCCTGATTTCCAAGCGTCTTTCCATGTTTTTATTTGACGCCTCAATCAGTCCCTTTAGGGCCCTTTCGTTGTCAAAGTCGCCGGGAATGAGCAGTCTAATGCCTTTGTAAGTCAGCCGGAAGATGGAACCGTCCGTGTTGGCGTCCACGGGGTTCAGGTACCGGAATATCTCGATGAGCGCTTTGTCTTTTGCTTCGGTGTCAAATACATATTGTGAATATAAGAAATCGCCTATGGTACTGTTTAGAATATGTGTCATGTCTTTTACGCCGCGGGCCTGTAACTGGCAAAGGAGGTTTTGTATATCAAACCCGTATTCGCCTGAATCGGCTATGGCGGTCAGAGTGTTAAAGGCGCTGTTTTTCATGGACTCGCCCCGTAAAAACATCGGGACATACAGCGCCCCCTGCAAACCCTCTTTGAGGACCCGGTCAAGCTCGGCTGCGGACATATGGTCGCCGTGGCCGTGTGTGATAAAAACGCTTCCCCTGCCGTTTATCGCGGGGGCTACCGTATCGAAAGCGCTCTGCTTTCCGCCTGGGTATGTGATCAGTACGGAAGCGTCGCTGCCGGTGCGCGTAACAGCCTCTTCTCCGGCGGCTGTCCCGGTACGCGGACGGTTGTCAAGCACCGTAGCATTCAGTTTCTCGTCAAAAAAAGCTATGGGTTTCCATTCCTTTTCCCACGAGAGGTACTGGGCCGCCGCGTGGGACATTCCGGCCCTTCGCGCCTCCATGACGGTCCGCACGTTTTTCATGATAAAGTCGTCATCCGCGTCCGCACGGGCCATGATAATCCCGGCATCGTCCACGGTTATTTTTTCGATAGAGGGGTCGAAGTCCATTTTTAGGAATTCATAGGAATTAAACCCGGTAAAGGACGGCGGCTTGTCGCGGCACAGATCGGCAAAACTTTGTATTACTTCCGTGCCGTCTTTATAGGTGACAGTCACGCTGCCGATCATTCGGGTAAGGTTCCCGACATTATCGTTGGTCAAAGAAGGGCGGGTATATTCAAGGCAGTAACCCCGGACAACCTGGCCGTTTTTTATCTCCGTTCCCGGCGCGACAAAGAATGACTGCTGGGCCCCAAGGAACAGTGTCGGGAGTAGCAGCAGGAGGGCAAGGACTGCCGCCTTTAGTCTTTTTTCCGTCACAAAGGGGTGAATAGACGGCAGTGCAGGCCCGCAGGCTCCGCCAAACGGGACGGAAAGCCCCGCCGCTGTTTTGGGAACATCCTGTGAAACATCTTTGGCAAAATCACTCATACTAAAACCTCCAAAAAAAATCTATGTGAGCGCGAAACCCGCGCTAATTACTTTGCCGGCGCAAGGGTGTCTGGCACCCTTGCGTTCCTTCAAAACAAAACCATCTTGTAATAACACGGGTTTTGAGCGCCGTCAAGGAAAATTTTGAAAATTCGCGCCGTCCAGCAGGCTAATTATGGCCGCAGGGGCACCCGGCGCTACGATACAGGCGCGGATAATTTCATGCTTCCAGCGGAAAGGCGGCCCCGCCGCTTTTTCTAAAACATCCTGTGAAGCATTACGCATAATAAAAACCTCCAAAAAATCTATGTGAGCGGAAGGCGCGCCGCTTGCACCACTACGGGGTCTGACACCGGCCCTATATATAGTGTACCTGCTCCCCGGCGCTATGCATTCGGCATCTGATCCCCCGCGTTACCACCCCTAAAACGGCCCCTGGCGCCCCCCTCGCTTTAGCTCTGCTTTACTGAGTTATCCGCTTCATAATGGCGGGGTTTAATGTATCAAGAGAATCGCTGAATACTGAGCTTATCTTAGCCCAGGGAAAAGCGATAAACTGCTCGGATGTCATGCTGCGGGCACGGGCGACAGGGGTTAGTCTTTGACGAATTGTTTGTGCCCGTTCGCGTGAACTGGCAGCAACCTCAAGCAGTCCATACCTTTCGTACACTTCAGCATTACCAATACTGTTATTATGTACCCTTATCATATCGCGTACCGCGAATTCAAGATTTAGACAGGTATAAAAATCTTTTAGCGCGTTGAATGTTGTTTGATTGGGGCCAAGATAAAAGGCGCTTATGCGCTGTTTCATATCCGTAAGGGTCGCGGTATGAGAGTCCGCCGCCGGTATCAATGCGGCTTGGGTACGAACTTTCTCAATACAATCCTGATCAAAATCAGCTTTATTTGCGCCGGATCGCAGTTCAGTCAATAATGCGTTTAGTGAAGGAGCGGTGATTTGCTTGTCATCATTTTCAACAGATGGCCTTTCATAACTTAATGTATAAGCTCTAGTGGCGGGATTACACGTCAGCATGGCGTTATAAGATATTGAGTCCCCTTTATCTAATACAAATTCAATTTTATTAAACTCCGCATCCACCGTCTCCGCGACAAGCTGCCCAATGGCCTGCCGGTAATACGCCTCTATCTCGGCGCGGGTCACATTGCCCCTGCCGGCAATGAAGGCCAGCATCCCCTCGTAGCGGCTTATCGCGGCGGTGTTTTTGGGGGCGAGGAAGCGGGTTTCCGCCAGGGACTTTACGACCAGAGCGCCTAGCTTCAAATCGGCGGCGCGGGGGTCGCCTGCCGGCAAAATTTTTTCCGCTTCCGGCGGACGGATATTGATCACCACGGCACAGGTGGATAGCAGCGCGATTTCCAGCGGCGTGTCTATAAATTCAACATCACCGCCAAAGCCCCGCAAGCGGTTTTTGTCATCATCGGAAGCCGCTGTCGTGTAGGCAGGGGATATTCGCCCGTTGGCATCCAGAAAAAGAGCGCTGTAAGTCACTACATCCGGCAGCGCCGCCCCCGCAGGCCAGTTCCGTCCGGTTCCGGGTTTCGTCCGGGTATAGATCGACACGGAATCTTCAAGAGCCAGGCCCGTCACAATGTTCTCCCCGCCCTTCGCCGAAACGGTTATCCTGACCTTGCTTCTGTTCCCCCATGCCTCTACGCTGAGGCTTAGCGACTGCGGGTTTGTTAGCTTCTCCTGTTTTGCCGTGTCATACACGCCGGAATGAACCTCGACGTTGTGGGTTCCGTCCTCGACAATCCACCGCTCCGTCTCTCCGGCCCCGATGTCTCCGACAAGCTCCCCGTCCCGGTACACGCGGGCAAGAACCCCCTCCGGCCCGCTGTAGTCAAAAATGATTTCCGACTCCCCGTCATACACGACCCTGTCGCTTTCCGCCCATGCCCTTCCCCCTTTCCCAAAAGCCGCGACAGAGGCCGCCAAAAACACGATACCTATAAATACTTTTTTCATACTTTCCTCCAAAAAGACGCATTGCACGCCTGCGTTACCACACTACGGGGTCTGACACCGGCCCTATATGTAGCGTACCGGCTTGTCCGCAATGGTACCTGGCGCCATTGCGTTACCGGCAGTGCCGCTTCCGCAATTCCCGCCAAAGCGCCACGCGCATCCTTCATTACTCGCTGCCCGCGGCGTCACCGCGGAAACCGGCGGGCCCCCACGGGCCTTTCTTTCCGTCGTTCTCGATCTGCACGGCGATGTAAGCCGTCTTGCCGCTGTCCCCGTAATCAAAGACCACCACATCCTTCTTCCGTTTGGTAAAAAACGACTCGTCAAGCTGTTTGGGGCTTGCAAGCGGCTCGCCGCCGGGCGGAAACGGCCTTGTACCAGATACGGCAGCCCTTGTTTGCCCGGTCGCCGGGGCTTACGGAAGCATAGGCCAGCCTGACCCCCGGTCAGCCAATAATTGCATGGAGTTTGTGGCAAGCCGCAAACTCCGAGGCAAAAAGCCGTAGGCTCTCCGGCGGGTGTGGGATGCGCGTCGTGTGGCGGCAGCCCCAGGCTCACCAGGTCCGCCTCCGTCAGGTGCGGCACAAAGAAGTAGCGCCGTTTGATGTCCCGCATCTTGTCCTCCGGTTTTTTGATACAGCCATGTTTTTCTCCTTCATGTGTCAGGTGTATGCGCCTAAAACAGGGCGTTTTAATTAAGTATGGGATACTTTCAAAGAATGAAGCGTTTTTAGTAAAGAACTGCGCCGCCTTGCGCCGCCCCTCTCTTTTTGGGGATGCGTACACCGCGTAGTGCGCTGATTTTACAAAGAAAGTGCTATATCTGGGGGGGGGGGGGGCAGGGCGGGCAAAATAACGCTTAATGACGGGTGATTAACAAGTGGTAATGAAAGATGATAGCTGCCGCGCCGTCCCCGTGTACCGGCTTTGGTAAGGGGCTGTCGAGTCGTCCTTGAGGTATGGCCCGCGGAAGCGGCCGCTGTATCCGCCCGCCTGTCAAGCTTGTTATCCGGCATTCCAATATTATAGCCAATATTAAATTGAAATGTCAATATAAAAAAGGCCTCAAAAACGAAGCTCCCCGCCGCTCCGCGGGCGGGTACATCCCCGTCAGCCAGGGCATTCTATCGCACGGACGCAGTGTAAGAAGCCCGCCGGCGGGGCGGGCTAGGGGGCGGGGAAATCTATGCTTGGAAGGGATGTGCCGGAGGCGGCTGCGGCGCGGTTCTCGGACTTGATCGCCTCGAACACTTCCTCGCGGTACACTTTCACCGCTTTGGGTGCGTCCACGCCGATCCGCGCCTCGCCGCCGTGAATCTCGACTACGGAGATCGTTATGCCGTCCCCTATCATTATCTTTTCGCCCGCCTTTCGGGTCAGAATCAGCATCTCGCCTTCCCTGCCGCGCCGCTTCGGGCCGTGTTTTCGGACAGCTCGGCCACTATGTCGTGCCGCGTTTTCCAGCGGGGGTCGCCCAGTATCACCTGCTTGCCAAGGCGGGTGTCGCGGTTTATCACTACCGGGCCCTGCAGGTTCGCCGTCATCGGGCTGCCGTCCGCCGGTATCGTCACTATCGAAAATACCAGCGCAGTTTCCGGCGACGACACGCCTATGTCGGCCAATTCTTCGTCCCCCAGGCAGAGTTCGTAGTCAGGCCTGAACAGGAAGGGGCTTATCATTATGAAGGCGACGCCGGAGCTTTCCGTCGACTGCAGCCAGAAGAACGGTTGATGCTCCGCGTCGAGCATCACGTAGTCTTTCAGTGTCTCGAAGCCGAAGAGTCCGAAGGGAAAGTGTATCCTCTGCCTCTCGCTGACGTCGATAGGCCCGTAGGCTTTTGTGTTTAATTTCAAACTGTCTCTCCTTCATCTAGCGCAGGAAATCGAGCAGGGTGGGCGGGATTATCCTCGCCGCGGTCTGAAGCGCGGCCTTGTGCGCCAGGTCCAGCATGTTGAATTCGACTGACGCGCTCGCCAGGTCCAGGCCCGCCTCGCGGCTCAGGCTCTCGGTGACGTTGGGTATTTCCATGTTGATCCGTCCCCAGGTCGCCTCGACGCGCTCCGCCCGGCTCCCGATGTCCGCGACCCGCGTCCCAAGGTTGTCGAGCGCCTGGTCGACACCGCCCAGTCCTTGTCCGCCCGCGAACTGCTGATCGCCTGACAGCAGCGCGTCCCTCAGGGATATTACCACGTCAAACAGGGAGCCGCCCGATACCCGTGCCCCCGCCGCCCAGTTGGGTGCGCCCTGCTCGGAGTTGCCGCGTATCAGTCCCAGATCCCGTAGTACGCCGACGCCGCTTCCCGCCTCGTCTTCCAGCCGGAGGAGGTGGGGCTCCGTGCCCTCCAGCACGAGGCCGCGTGTTTCCGGGTCGATGTAGGCTTTCACGGGAGCGGCGGAGTCGTTGATCTTGGCCGCTATGGCGCGGACGTTGTCGCCTGGGTTCACCGGTATCCTCACGCCGTCGATCAGAAGGGAGCTTTCGCCCGGCACGACGTAGTCGCTAGAATCCACGGCGGACGCGACTATCATCTTCTCGGCCCAGAACGCCTCGCCGCCTCCTATGTCAAGTTTCCCGTAAGTCCTGTCGCTGATTTCAATGCGGCGGTCCGCCCCGGCCCCGCGGTACTCGACCCTGACCGGAGCTTCGCGCCCAAGTCCGTCAACGGTGCCCTCCGATATTCTGAACGGTACGGTGAAAGCCTTGTCACCGGCAAACAGGTACTTTCCGTCCGTGCCGCTGGAGTTTGCTATCGAGACAAGTTCCTTGAGCAGTTCATTCACCTCGACGCCCATCTTCGCGGTGTCTTCCCTCGTGTAGATCCCGTTGGCCCCCTGCACGGCAAGTTCCCGAACGCGCTGCATTATGTCGATAGCGCTCCGCATATAGCCGTCAACGAAATGGTAATGTTCCTTCGCGTCAAGCGTGTTCTTCTCGAAGCGTTCCAGCCTCCTTATAAACGAGTCGTACCTGACCGCGTGGGACGCCGCCAGCGGATCGTCGCGCAGTTCCCGAATCCTGCTCTGATTCGCGATTTTCGCCTGGAGCGAGGAAAGTTCCTCCTCCTTACGACGCAGCCTGTACTGCATATCATCGTTCGGCATATTCGTAGACACTCTGAACATCTCTGCCCCCTGTAGCGCCTTCCCGGAAAATACCGCAAGCGCCCTCTTAATAAGTATCGGCAGGAGGCGGACACCCCTACAGATCGGCGGACGGCGAGACGGCGTAGTCCAGGTGCTGTATGCGTCGAATAATGTGCCGATATTGAATAGGGGAGAAGTTTTGTTGAAGTTCCGCGCCCTATACCTCTTTTTTCTCTGCCTTGCGCTTGTCGCGCCGCCGGCGATCCGCGCCGACCCGAACATTCTGTACTTCGAGAAGTCGGGGATCGTCCAGCGGATAAGCTGGGATGCCGTTGAGGACGTTTTTCAGTACGAGTTTGTGATAGAAAAGAAGGACGAGGGGGCGGAGGCGGACGGGTTTACACCGCTATTGTCGGTCGTTACCGGCGAAACCAGCGCGGAGCTGTCTCTGGCGCCGGGTGAATACCGCTACCGCGTCGTAGTTTACGACCTGTTGGGGCGGATGAGGCCGCCTCCCGACTGGGCGCGGCTCACGGTGATACCGGCGCTTCAGCCGAAAATTTTCTCCGTGGACCCGCCCGTCGTCGGGTTGTCGGGCGGCAGGGTCCACGCCACGCTACGTGTCACGGGAGGCAACCTTGTTCCCGGGGCGGAGGTCTGCCTCAAGCCGGCTGACGGCGGGGAACCCCTGTTCCTCGACGGAGACGGCTACGTTCCGGGCGCAAACGGGAACAGCGCCGAGCTCCGGTTTGACGGGCTGCCGCTAAAAGAGGGCTTTTACGACATAGTCATAACGAATCCCGGCGGCATATCCGACTCATGGCACAATTTCAGCGTCGCTGTCGCGCCCAAAAAGACGAAGCCCTTCGACATAACGTTCGCCGAAGCGTACACCCCCCTGTTCTCTTCCTACGGGCTGATCAACGAGTACCTGGGCCAATCCGTGTTTCCGGCGGGCGCTTCCCTGCGTTTCGGCATGGCCGGCAAGAACAAACGCTACGGCGTGTTCGGGGTGGAAGCGCAGTTTTTCTGGCACTATTTTTACAGCGAGTATACGATTCTTATCTCAGGCCAGTTGTTTAACGCGCAGCTCAACCTGCTGTACCAAAAACTGATACTGCGGCGGAAGGCCGCGTTTAACGTGAGGGCGGGCGGTGGGTTCGCCTACTATATGAATTTGCAGATAAAGACTGACAACGATCTGTTATCGCTGGGAAGTGAAACATTGCTGCCCATGGCGGCGGGTTCCGTGTCGTTCAGTTGGTTCTTTCGCGATCTGTTCTTCCTTGAATTGGGCTGCGAATTCATACACATCTTTTCTGTCGAAAAGCCGCAGCCCGCATACTTCCGCCCCCAGCTATGTTTCGGTTTCCGCCTGTAATGGGGCTGCGCGGTACGCGGAACCGCCGCCGCCTCCCTCAGCGTCCGGGCCGGCTTCTTGTCCGGTTCCGCCATTATATCCTCCCGCTAATCTTCCATCCCGACGCCCTCCTGTTCCATACGGACGGACATTTCGCGGTTTTCCCGGCGGTATCCGGCGAAATGGCGCTCATACTAAAACCTCATAAAATACCATGTATGCGGAACACCGCCGGTACGCCAAATTAACGCAATGGCGCCATTGCGTAAACGGCCATTGCCACCCGTTGCGGGGTCTGACCCCGGCACTATATATAGCTTGGGCTGGTTCTGACGGCACTAGGCAAATTCGGTGCCTGGCACCCCCGCGTTACCCGGGATACATGATGACGGTTACGGGGCCGCGCTTTAGAATTTCTTTCATCAGGCTCTGTATGTCGGGCGGATGAAAGCGGCTGTCCGCATCGCCGCTCCCTAGCAGCCTGTCGCACTTGTGGATTTTTTGCGCTTGATGCCGCAAAAAATCCCGATTATCGGGGCTGCTTTCGGAGTTTGCAAGGTAAAAAATCGCCTGATCGGCGATTTTTAGGGGTTTTATGCGCGAAGTGCAACAAACCCCTAGGGAACTTATTTGTAAGTTACTATGCTGTCTACAGGTTTTCTTGGCGATGCGCTGCTTACCGCGTCAACATTTGGCGCGAGCCTGCCCAGGCGGACAACCGATACAGCACTGTGTTCCTGGGGAATGCCAAGCTCTTTTTTCAGGCTTCTATTTATATTGTTGACCGGGCCCGTGTAGATTCTGGAACCGTAACCGAGCGCCTGAGCTGCCAGATAAATGTTTTCCACAGCCAGCGCGCAGTCAAGTATCTTGTCAGGACTGTCTGAATCGGTCGAGACTACGACAAGCACGTTGCCATCCATTACTCCGCCTATGATCTTTTCCGCAAGGGAAGGGGTCGAAACGACCGTGAAACGCCATGGCTGCCTGTTTCTTGCGCTGGGCGCACGGACACCCGCCGCGATTATCCTATCCAGATCCGCTTTGGGAATGGCTCCGGCGGAATATTTGGACGCCCCGAAATTATTCAGAATGACAGAGACGGCGTTTGCCGCATCGTCTGCCGCACCGTGTGTTAAAACGGCCAAGGAAAACACAAACACTGTTAAAAGTTTATTCATGTAAATAATAGTATTATGTTTTTTGTATGTTGCACAGTCCTCTACTGCGTAAAATATATCAGGAGTTCGGCAAAAAATACATTGAGCGCTATGCCGGCGGCAAGAACGATCCATGCAAATATTTCAAGAAACACGGCTTTCCTGTTGTAGAGGCGGGAAATAACTTTCGGTCTTCCCGGAAGCAGGCCGTAAGGGATGAACGGATTCGACGGGGCGTCTACGGAGGGTTCACGCGCCTGGTCTTCGCCAAAAAAACCCGCCATGTGCCAGACTTCGTTTTTTTCGGGTTTATCGGCCGGGAGGAGGCGCGGAATCTTGACCGGGAGGACGGCGGGCGCGCGGCAATCGTACACGGCGGGGTTTTCGGCGGAATTACGCGAGCCTGAATATTTCAACGGGAGCAGCGCCACGTCACGGAAAACCCGGTACAGACAGGCCCGCAGCCATAATTGACGGTAGGCGAGCGTGAATATTAGGCCCGGCGGCAAAAGAGGAAACAGCGGGCCAAAAATGGCGACTATCGCCGACAGGACTGTGGCGCGGTAGACGGGACGGGCATAAAAAATCTGCGCTATGCTTATCAACGAAAAAACTCCGCCTATGAGTGAATAGGGGGTTACCGTATTCCAATATTCAACACTATATTTGCCGGCGCGTACCACGCCCGCGCTGAGCATTCGCTCGGAACATTCATAAAATATCACCAGAAGCGGCAGGCCCTTTGACGAAGTAAAGGTCTGCCGTCCGTTTACAGGTTTGACTGTGCCGCCTATGAAGACTTTTGCCCCCGCCGTCAGGGACGAAATCTTGTTCCATGTAAAACGGCGCGGCGCGGGAGCGTTGACGTCAAAATCATTTTCATCAAAGTATGTTTTTTCGCCCGCACTGCTCCCGTGCTTGTGCCCGCTCAACGGCAGCATATACGTCCGCGCGTCTTTGAGAAAAACCGGCACGGTCAAATTGTCGGTTTTTATCCAAAGGGTGTTGTTCTCCGTGATGGATTCAAAACTTCCGGTAAAACAGTACTCCCCGTCCAAATTTTGCCGGAGCATAGCGTAATCAAGCATGGGCATACCGCTTAAATGAACGAAACGTTCGCGAAAAACGCGCCACCTGTTACGGCTGATAAAAATCCCGGCAAGCGGGATAAGCGCGTACCAGAAGACGGCGACCATGATTATAATCACTAGCCATTCAAGGTTACCCAGGTTATAATCCCTCCATTATGCAGATTCATGAAAAAATAGTCGTCGGCGATTTGGAAGCCAACTGCTGGATCGTTCCGCTCCGCGATTCTCCACGGTCCGACGGGCCAAGCCCCGCCGCCGTAATAGATCCGGGCGCCGACGCGCCGGATATCATACGCTGTCTGGAGCGCCGCAAGCTGTATCCAAAATGTATTTTACTGACTCACGGACATTTTGACCATATCGCCGCGCTGCCGGAGCTTTACAGCCACTATTCCGGCAAGGATCGGAAGCCCCTCGTCGCTATAGGCCGGGAAGACCTTATGTATGTCGGGCCCGCCTCGCTTGCCGCGCACAGGGAGGCTTTTACGGTAGCCGCCGGAAACTCTTACTATATAGACCAGCTTTGGCGGCCTATGCCGGAAGCGGACCGTGTTTTGGACGAAGGCGACAGTATAGAGATATTCACCGTACTCCACCTGCCGGGCCATACGCAGGGTTCCGTCGCGTTTTTTGACGAAAAAAACAAGCGCCTTTACACGGGCGACACGCTGTTTAGGGCCGGGATCGGGCGCACAGATCTGCCCGGCGGCGATTGGACCGCGATGCAGGGCAGCCTCTCCCGCCTTTTCCAGATGAACGGCGATATAAAGGTATACCCCGGCCACGGGGACGCGACAAGCATAGCGCGGGAAGCGCAATCATACTGAGGCCCGCCCCGGAAAAGGCTAAAACCGGGCACTGTTTTGCGTTACGCCTTCCGGCGGCGTTTTTACCTACAGATATTTTTTTATAAACCGATAAAAAAATATAGGGGAGGAAAGAGGCGCCGGGAAAACCGCATCGAGTGGACGCGGTTTTCCCGGCGCCGTGTAAAATCTTGGCTCCAAGGCGGTGCGGTCACAACGTCCAGACGCACCGCTATTTTTTTGCCGCGTCAATTACCAACAGTAACCGTACAAGCTTTGCTCAATTCGGTGCCGTCCGTCGTTTTCGCCGTTATGGTTGCCGTGCCTATGGCCTTGGCTGTTACAATACCGCTATTGTCAACAGTCGCAATGGTCGGGTCGCTGGACTCCCAAGTAACGGATGTATTGTTGGCGCCGGCGGGTAAGACGGACGCCGTCAATGTTCCCGTTGGTGTAACGCCAATGATGAGTGCCAGCGACGCCGGAACTATGCTGTCGATACTGGTTACGGCGATACCGGACAGCGTAACAGTCTGGTTAGCGGCATACCCGCCGTCCGTTGTTTTAGCTGTAACCGTAACGTTGTTCGGTCCTGCGGTTTTGCTGTACACGATGGCGCTGTTATCCGCCAAAGTCCGTATGCCGGCGGCAGTCTCGTTACTTACCGACCAATCGACGGACTTGTTTGAAGCGTTGTCCGGCGTGATGTTGGCCTTAAGCCTGACGGCGGATGTATTGAAGGAAACCTGGGCTATCGTTACCCCGGTTACTGGAATGTTCTGAACCCCCGAACCGTCAGGCAGGAGAAAAATATTTATAAAGGTAATCGAACTGTATACGGGGTTCAATGTTTGCGGGTTAAAATCCCTGACAACAACATACATCGACGCATAGGCATAAGAAACGCTTACGCCGCTTTTCGCCGGGGCAACGTCGGCGTTGATGCTGGTCGTCAGGTAGTCCGGGTTGAAAAGGTCATCACTTGTCGTAAACAGGCGGTCATCGGGTTTGGGGCTGAAAGCGCCGTTTCCGTTGGAACGAATCAGGTAGTTGGAAGCTCCCTGCTGGAGCGAATAGTACTTCCGGTTGTTAAAAAGCGATGCCACGCCGGACGAAAGATTGTTTGAGTCCACAGTGTAGCTGTCCATCGCTGTCCAGTCCGAGGCCAGCGCGGGATTCACATCCTGCCGCGCACTGTCCGTGTTTACCGTGTCCATCAGCTTGTCGCTAAGGTATATCCTGTAATATATCTCGTATTCCCTGCCGAATTCCATGCCGTTGGGTATCGTCAGGGTGGGTATCTGCCCGGTGGTGAAGTCTATTGTTACGGTACTGCCGTCCGGCAACCGCACCACCGCGTTACTGTTCAGCGTGGAACTTACAAGTGTGGCGGGCGAAAGATACTTGTAGTCCTCTATACCGCAAGATACGGATACGTTCAGGACGACTAAAGCCAGGACGGCTATGCGGGTCCCCGGAAGTTTCATTGCCCGACGGCCTCCAGCGCTACGATGCGGGAATGGGCAAGGTTTGTCCAGCCCGTGTCCGACGGCCATTTCTCTATGACGGCGCGGTAAGCGGCGACGGCCGCCTCGTTGTCGCCCTTTTTTTCTTCAAGACGCCCCACGGAAAACTGTGCGCGGGCGGCGACCGGAAAGTCCGCGAAACCGACGGCTTTTTGGTAGTTTGACAGCGCGGAATCGGTATCTCCGGCGGCTTCCGCCGCGACTGCGGCGTTGTAAAGGCATACGGGGGCCAGGTGCGTGGCGACACCCTTGTCCGCCGCCGCAAGCCAGGCGGTCAGCGCCTCCCCCCATTCCCCGCGTTCATGGTGAATGTTGGCCGCCATGAACCACGCGCGCGCGGCGGGGTAGCCTGACGCGCTTTTTCCCAGGGCCTGCAAGTCGACCAGCAAGGCCTGTACGCCGTCCTCGCCGCCTGAGTCCGCCGTTACGGAAACTTCGCCCGAATCCGCCGTCAGGGAAGTTTCGACCGAGTCCGTCGCCGTCCCGCCGGCGGCCAGGGAGTCCTTCACCTTGTCATACCGTTCAATAAGGACGTCCAGTTTGACGATCGCCTCTTTCTGCATAAAATCCCGCAAAAGCAGCACGGCGATAAGCCCCGCCAGCAGGGCTGCGATCACGATACCGGAGATAAATAAAAATCTGCGGTTCTTCTCAAAAAAACCGTAGATACCGTCTTCATCGTCCGTAACGTGAATATCAGTCTTTTCTATATTATTTTCCATATTTTCCATGTGTCACCCCGTGTTATCCCGAAAACAGCCTCATCTGGCGATGTTGAAATCGCGAATCATTTTAGCCAGATACGTCCTCTGTATGTCAAGCGCCCTTGCCGTTTTTGTCTGATTCCAGCCGTTTTCGGCAAGCACTTCCTTGATAAAATGTACCTTGAAAGCGTTCAGCGCCGCCTTGAGAGGCCGCGATCCGGCCTCCATCCCCGACCTGAAGGCGGAATCGCCGCCGGGAAACATATCCTCCCTCTGGATCACAAGCCCCGTGGCAGCGACACATCCGCGCTGTACGCAGTTCTCCAGTTCGCGGACATTGCCGGGCCATGAGTACGCTATCAGGGCCCGCATCGCCTCCTCGGAAAACCCGTCGAAACGTTTTTTCATGTCCCGCATACAGTTTTCAAGGAAGAAGCGGGCCAGTTCCGGAATATCCTCGATACGCTGGCGTAGTGGCGGCACGTAGATCGGCAGTACGTTGAGCCTGTAGTACAAGTCGTTCCTGAAATTTCCTTCGGCGACCAGCTTTTCGATGTCCTTGTTCGTCGCGGCAAGGAGCCGCACGTCGACACTTTGCAAGGTTGCCGATCCGACCTTTTCGAAAGTCTTATGCTGTATCACGCGCAGCAGCTTTGCCTGAAGGTCCAGCGGAAGGTCCGCCACCTCGTCAAGGAATATCGTGCCGCCGTCCGCCGCCTCGAAACGCCCCTTGCGGGTATTGAGCGCGCCGGTAAACGCCCCCTTCACATGGCCGAACAACTCGCTTTCGGCAAGGCCGCAAGGCAGGGCGGCGCAGTTTACCCGCACGAAGGGGCCGGCCTTCCGGGGGCTGCGCAGGTGTATCTGTTCGGCGACAAGTTCCTTGCCCACGCCGCTTTCTCCCAGTATCAGCACGGCTGAATCGGTGGCGGCCAGGCGATCTATCACGGCAAGCTTTTCCTTCATCACGGGGCTTTTTGCGATCAAGGTATGGAACGCGCCGCTGGTTTCCAGTTGTTTCTGCAGGACGGCGGCCTTGTTCTGAACCGTTTCGTAATTCTGCGCGTTTTGCAGGGCCAGCGCCGCCTGGTTCGCGAATATTTCCAGCCATTCAAGGTCTTCGGCGGAAAAGCGGGCCTCGTTTTTCTTGTTAATAACCTCCAGCACGCCGATCCTGCGATCTTTTGCCTGCATCGGGACTGCGATAACAGTTTTCGCCATAAGCCCGCTCTGTTCAAAGACGGCGGCAAGGCGGTACTCGGAATTTTCCGTATCATTGATGATGATCGATTTGTTATGGGCGGCAACCCAGCCTGCTATGCCCTCGCCGATCTGTATGTTTTGCCGCTCAAACGGCTCCACGTCCGGAAAGCCGCTGGTAACCTCGAAAAACATCTTGCCCTGTTTATCGTCCGCCAGCAGGAGACAGGCAGAGGCGGCGTCGCAAAGCCTTCCCGCCGATTCGACGATCTCGGTCAAAAGCCCGTGAGCATCGGAGTAGTCCGAATTGATCAATGTGCTGATTTCAATCAGCGTATGGAATTTATCTGGATCGATATGTCTTAACATTTTAAATTACAAAGGACAGCTTCTGCCTGCCCGGCTCCCACAACGGTCTAATTGATGTAAGTCCGGCAAAAAATTCCGCGAATTACACAAATTAACGCTGTTTTTCCGGGTGATTCGTGAAAATCAACGTTCATTCGCGGAAGCCGAATATTGCAGTAAACTCAAGTTAATTATTTATTTTCGGGACTGCTTTGTCAACAAGACATGCGGTATGAGGAGCTGGTGCGGCTGTGAAACCGGACGTGTAAGCAAAAGCCTGAATCCAGCCGCCTCCGGCAAGAAATTCTTGTAAAAGTCTGTAAGTTCTTGACCGTACCGGATTACGAATGCCCAAGCCCCGGCCTTGAAACTGATTTCTCTATAGAAGAATGCGCTGCTTTCAAAACCCGGTTGGTTTTGACGCGGCTCTGTGGGCTTTGAGACTTGAAGCCTTACGGTAAAGCCTTACAAAACCCCATTTTTGAAGCAGCGGCAAATATTGTCCGCCGGATGAACCTCCCGCCACAAAACAGCGTCAAGCGTCCGCGTGCGGTTTGCGCCTGACGTTTTACCTCCTGCCTAACCTGACAAGGAGGGATAAGGCGGGGAGCAGGCCCCATTGCGAATAAATTTTGCTTCACACGCCGCCGCCGGTCCTGCCGCTTGACACCGGAGCTATGTCGTAATAGAGTTTAAGTATTAATACTTGTTTACTAGGTTATACTATGAAAATTGAGGTGTTAGATGTCAAACATTATTGTTGATAACTTGACGGACCTGGTTGGGAACACGCCCATGCTTAGGCCGCTGCGTTTTATCAAACTTGCCGGTATAGACGGCGCGGAACTGCTGTTCAAACTGGAGTGCTTTAACCCGCTTTCCAGCGTCAAGGACAGAATCGCCAAGTCTATGGTCGAAGATGCGGAAATAAAGGGAATCCTTAAACCGGGCGCGACGCTTGTCGAGCCTACCTCCGGCAATACCGGTATAGGTCTGGCATTCGTAGCCGCCGCCAAGGGTTACCATGTCGTACTTACTATGCCGGATACTATGAGCGTAGAACGCCGCGCCCTGTTGCTTGCACTCGGCGCGGAACTTGTTCTCACACCCGGAGCGCTGGGCATGAAGGGGGCGATAAATAAGGCGCTCGAAATTTCCGCGCAGATTCCAGGCAGCGTGATCCTCCAGCAGTTCACCAACCCCTCGAACCCGGCTGTACACCGTTCCACCACCGGCCCGGAGA
This sequence comes from Spirochaetaceae bacterium, assembly GCA_031290855.1. Taxonomy (GTDB): domain Bacteria; phylum Spirochaetota; class Spirochaetia; order Treponematales; family Breznakiellaceae; genus JAIRMY01. The sequence continues at coordinate 3,591 of JAISLM010000016.1, read as the reverse complement.
TATGGGAGGCGACGGGCGGAAAGGTCGATATCCTTGTTTCTGGGGTCGGTACAGGCGGAACCCTTACAGGCGCGGGCGAATTCCTGAAAGAGCGGAAGAGCGGCGTCAAGGCGGTTGCGGTGGAACCGGACGCATCGCCCGTTCTGTCCGGCGGCAGGAGCGGCCCCCATCAGATTCAGGGTATAGGGGCGGGATTCGTTCCGGACGTACTGAAACTGGGTATAATCGATGAAATTTTCAGGGTACGCAACGAGGAGGCTGTCGAAACTTCCCGCGCGCTTGCGCGGGAAGAAGGACTGCTTGCCGGTATCAGTTCCGGGGCGGCTGCTTTTGCCGCGGCTAGGATAGCGCGGCGCTCCGAAAATGAAGGCAAAACCGTTGTGGCCATAATGCCCGATACCGGGGAACGTTACCTTTCCACCGTGCTGTGGAAGGATTTGCCCCGTGAAAAAGGCCCGGTTTGGTATTGAAAGGAGTATGGCATGAGTAAAATTATTGACAGACCGCGTTTTGACTGTGTTTTTGGCGGCGCGCTTGCCCTTGCGCGGGCTATTCCCCGTTTGATACCGATCACCCATGCGTCGATGGGCTGCGCGTACAACTATTACGTCGGCGGCAACACCGGCGCAGGCTACCTGGGTGGCGGCTATTGCGGGGCATCCGCAACCCCCTCCAGCAATGTCTCGGAAAAAGAGATCGTCTTCGGCGGTGAAAACCGGCTGGAGGAGCAGATCGAAAAGACAATGGAGATAGTTGACGGCGACCTGTACCTCGTTATTTCAGGCTGTCAGGTTGAGATGATAGGGGATGACGTGCGCTCTGTCGCCTCAAGGATGAACGCGCCCTACCCGCTGCTGGCGGTCCCGACACCAAGCTTCAAGGGAAACGCAAACTATGGGTACGACCTTGTCCTTGAGCTTTTGATACGTGAATACGCGGATAGAAGCGCGGTAAAAAAAAGCAAACGGGTAAATGTGTTTGGCCTCGTACCGGGAGGCGACGTTTTCTACAGGGGAAACCTGAAAGAGATAAAACGCCTGCTCGCCCTGATCGGCATAGAAGCGAACACGCTGATCGGCGAGGGGGAAAGTCTTCGGGATATCAAAGGTATCGGGAATGCGGAGTTGAACATTATCCTCTCGGATGTGTACGCGCCGCTTGCGGAAAAAGCGTTGAAAGACGTTCACGGGATACCGTCTATCAGGGAACCGCTTCCGGTCGGCTTTCTGCAGTCAAGAAGTTTCCTTATGAGCGTGGGTATGGCGCTCGGCTTGCCGCCTGCGGATATCGAAACCGCGCTGAAACGGGAGGAGGAAATCTACTTCGACTACATGGAGCGGATAAGCGACAGTTACGCCGATTTTGATTTTCAGCGTTACGCGGTGATCGTGGCGGATACGAACTATGCCCCCGCGTTGTCGCGTTTTGTTTCGGACGAACTGGGCTGGATACCGCATCTGACGCAGGTAACGGACTCGTTAGGCAGTGAAGAGCGGCAAATACTGGAAAAGCGTTTTGACGGCTATGAATCGGGCCTAAAACCAAAGGTTTTATTCGACTCTAACGCCTCCGGCCTTCGCCGCGGCCTTGTAAAAAGCTGGGAGCGGAACCGGAACCACACCTATTATGAGCCGCTGGGCCCCGTTGTGCTTTTTGGCAGTTCCTTTGAACGGGATTTTGCCGAGGAACAGGGTTACCCGCTGTTAAACATCTCGTTTCCGGTAACGAACCGCGTTGTTTTTAACCGCGCCTATGCCGGCATCAACGGCGGGCTTACCCTTGCCGAAGATGTTTTCGCACTTATTGTCAACGGGCGCTGAAAGGCGCCCATTACAAGGCTGTCCGCGAAATTTTGCGGACGCCGTACAAAAAAACAGGAGATAAATATGTCCAGCAACACACTAAAAATTGAGCGGGCCGCGCCGCCCCGCGAAGACAGGCTTGGGGCGGGAACCGCATTCTGCGGCGACTGCGAAGCTCTCAAGTCAAAGATAGGGATAAAAGGCAATGGCTGCCTTAACCAGGCATCCCGCAGTTTTTCACAAAGTTTCGGCTGCCAGTTTACATTGAGCCTTGCGATACTTAACACGCTGCAAAACACCGTTGTCGTGGTACACGGGCCTGTAGGCTGCGGCTTCTGGTCTGTTGGCGGGCTTGGCGCGTCGCGGGGACAGAAGCGGCTGCGCGATCCGTCCGCTCTATCACCGATCTGGATTTCCTCCAACCTCGATGAACACGACGTGATAAACGGCGGAGAAAAGAAACTGTGCGAAGCGGTGCTGTATGCCGACCGTGAATTCCGCCCCGAGGCGATCGTCGTGGCGAGTTCCTGCGTTCCCGCCCTTATCGGGGACGATGTTGACGCTATACTCGAAAAGCTGCAGCGGAACGTATCGGCGGAACTGGTGTCTGTAAACTGCGAGGGATTCAAGACTCGGCTGATGGCCACAGCCTACGATGCCGTGTACAACGGCATCCTTAAAAACCTGACATCCCGCCGCATTGAACGGGAAAGCCGTGCCGCGGGAGACAACATGGACGACATGTTGTGGGACTACAGGAAAAATCATACCGTAAACGTGTGCAACGTAGGCTCGATGGGACGCACCGACGAACTGGAACTCCAGCGCCTTTTAAACGCACTGGAACTTAACGTCAATTTTCTGCCCTGTTTTACACGCCCGCGGGACTTTCGCCGCGTACTTGACGCGGCGCTCAACGTAAGCATCTGCGCCACCCACGACGATTACTACCTAAAACATATCAAGGAGCATTTCGGAATTCCGTACATCATAGGCGCGATGCCTATAGGCAGAAAGTCCACCGCCCGCTGGCTCATGGACATTGCAAGGTTTTTTAACATCGAGGACAGGGCGAGTGCTTTGATAGAAAAAGAGGATGCCGCGCTTGACCAGGCGCTCGAACCGTACCGCGCTGCCTTGAAGGGCAAACGCGCCTATGTTTCCGGCGGGGAGATACGTATATTCGTGACCGGCGAGCTGCTGCGGGACCTTGGACTTGAGATAGCCGGTTACAAGGCGCACCACGTAGACGAATTTATGAAACCGTTCATTGAAGAGGTTGAAAACCCAGACAAAACCTTCATAAACGTAGCCTCCCAGCAGCCTTTCGAACAGGCCAACATCGTAAGGAGACTAAACCCGGACGTAATCGTCATCCATACGGGAAGCGGTAATATAACCAGCAAGCACGGGATACCTGTATTTCCGCTCTTTCTTCCGGCCAATAGTTACATGGGCTATTCCGGAGTCTTCGAGGTTGCGTACCGGCTTAAACGGATCATTTCAAACTGTCAATACAACAGGAACATGAAAAGGTACCGCCCGCTGCCGTACCGCGCGGAATGGTACGAGAAGGAAGTGTTCAGCTATATCAAGTGACAGGCTGCCCGCCAGTGAGCCTCCGCGCGGCAAGCGCGAACCCAAGGTTCGGGCGGGGTGTTAAACCAGACTTTGCGAATCAACACGGGACGGGACAATGCCGGGGGGGGGGGGGGTTGCACCACCACTTCCGTCCGCCTGCGGCGTATTCTACCGGCCCTGCTCTCCGGGACTTCTCCGTGGATGCCTT
>JAISLM010000015.1 GCA_031290855.1 Spirochaetaceae bacterium | reverse complement strand
GGTATTGCCGAAACGTATCCCGATTCTGCCGGCACAGAGGGCTTCCGGCGCCCCATAGCCCTGTAAAACGGCCCTGAACGCCTCACAAAATACCCCTGAAGGCATTCGTGTTAGCACGGATAGAGCCCCGGAATGTCTCCGGTCGCGTCGTCCTGAAACCCGAGTAAGGCATAGAGAACGGCCCGGCCAAGCCAGTCAACGTGCGAGTCGCCGGTTTGAACCGGTTCCCCAGGCTTCGCCCGCCGTTCCCGCAGCGGCCGCCCGCTCCCCGGCGTGTTTTGGGAGAGGCAATGCCGGCCTCTTTAAGGATAACGGACAGGCCGGTATAGCCGATGTGTATCCGCTCCTGTTCCTCCGGCAATTCCCGGAAGCGCGTGAAGTTCGCCTGGCGGTATGGCCCCTTCTTTTTCAGGGAGACTGTTTTTGCGTATCGCTTCGTTCGTAGAGTTTGCTGGATGCCTCCCGGCGTTTCCGTGAATGAGCGCCCCGCCGCCTTGTTCCCGTACCGCTTTTTTCAGGTGTTTTACCCGCCGGGTACTCACGCCAGGTTTCCTGGCCGCCTGTTTTACCGTAGCCTCCATATTATCACCACAAATAGATTAGCGGATTATAGGGTTTGTACGGACTGTATATGGCGGCCAGCACCGTATATCGTGGTGTTTTGAATCGCCACCGCCTCCCCGTTTCCCTGTTTCCACTAACTGTACCGTCGTTCATCGTAAAGCTGGTGGTCAATGCGGCTAAAACTTTGCTGTCAGACAAGCGCCGTACCTGACGCATTTGTGTGAAACCATGCAGACGCTTGCTGGAGGGCTGGGATTTTGCTAGTATAATGACATGGAAACTGTAATATATGCCGCTCTGGGCGGGGAAGGCGTTGACCTTTCGGCGCGGGTGTTGGACGAGGTTTTTTCGCGGGCGCTGGCCGGGGCCGTGGCGGACGCTGGGAAGGGGCGTGCGCTGATCGTCCCGCCGGATGTTACGCGCTTTCATTCGATGGCCGGCTTTTTTACCGATATTTGTGTGCGGGAACTGGGCGCGGACAGGATCAAGGCGGTGCTTCCGGCCCTCGGTACGCATCAGCCGATGACGGCTGCGGAACTGGCGCGGATGTTCCCCGCCACGCCCGCCGGGCTCGTCCGTGTGCACGACTGGCGTAACGACGTGGTCGAGTTGGGGCGCATAGAAGAGGATTGGATCAGGGACGTTACCGGCGGCGCGGTCAGCTACGACTGGCCGGTTCAGGTGAACAGGATGCTGCGGGACGCCGAGCTCGGTCTCGTGGTCTCGATTGGACAGGTCGTGCCTCACGAGGTTATCGGCATGGCGAACCATACAAAAAATATCTTTGTGGGCTGCGGCGGCAAGGAGGCTATCGACAAAAGCCACTTTGCCGGCGCCGCTTACGGAATGGAGCGGATGATGGGCAGGGCGGACACGCCTGTCCGCGCGATGTTTGACGAGGGTTTTCGTCGTTATCACAATGATTTGCCGCCGGTACTCTGGGTTTTGACCGTAGTCGGAACGAGGAGCGACGCCGAGGCCGCAAACGCGGGTAAGCCGCGCGGCTCGGCCGCCGTGCGCGGTCTCTTTATCGGTTTCGGCAGGGAATGTTTCGAAAAGGCCGCCGCCCTTGCCCGCAAGGTGAACGTTGACCTCTTGGACGAGGCGCCGAAAAAGGTGGTGGTCTATCTGGAGCCGGAAGAGTTCAGGACTACATGGCTTGGGAACAAGGCCGTGTACCGTACCCGCATGGCGATTGCGGACGGCGGCGAGCTCTTGATAATGGCGCCGGCCCTGGAACGTTTCGGCGAGGACAAGGGGGTTGACGCGCTGATACGGAAGTATGGCTACCGTCCCGCCGCCCTTATACGCGAGAAGGTAAATGCCGAGCCGGACTTGGCGGAGAGTCTTTCCGCTGCCGCCCACCTGATACACGGCTGCGGAGAAGGCCGCTTTACCGTGCGCTACTGCCCCGGTCACGCCATAAGCAGGGCGGAAATCGAGTCCGTCGGTTTTGAGTGGGGGGATCTGGCGGAAGCGTCCGCCCGCTACGACATAGACAGGCTCAGCCTTGGCTGGAACACGATGGATGACGGCGAGCGTATCTTCTTTGTACCCAACCCGGCGATGGGACTTTGGGCCGAAAGACGCCGCTTCGAAGCGGCGTAGGGCCGGTAAACATGGCGGACAATACCGATCTTATCGAAAATTACCTTGGCTACCTGCGTTCCGTGAGGCGGGTTTCCGGCAAAACCCTGACGGCTTACCGTGCGGACCTGCGGGATTTTACCGATTTTTGTGCGAACAGGGAGATCGCTCCCGCCCTGGCCTCCACAGCGGATTTGCGTCTCTTTATAGGCGATATGAGTTTGGAGCGGAAGGCGGCGGTCAGCGTGAACAGGGCACTGTCGTCGCTGCGGGGCTTCTTTCGTTACCTGGTACGTTTCGGTCTGCGCCTTGATAACCCCTCGGAACCTTTGAGGAACTTGAAGAAGGAGTCGCGGCTGCCCGCCTTCCTATGGGAGCGGGAGATGGCGGACTTCGCGGAGCTGCCCGAAAAGGAGGGGATACTCTGGCCGTTGCGCGACAAAGCGATCATCATGGCGATGTACTCGGCGGGGTTGCGCATCAGCGAACTGTGTTCCCTCAAGCCGGGCAGCCTTGAGAAGGGGTGCTCCCGCGCGCGGATAACGGGGAAGGGCGGCAAGGAACGGTATGTGTTTTTTTCGGATGAGGGGCGAAAAGCGCTCGCGGCCTACCTGCCGGCGCGGGCGGCGCGTATTAAGGCGGAAAAGCCCGTGGACGCTCTGTTCGTCAACAAGAGGGGCGGCGCTTTGTCCGTGGAGGGTGTCCGCTGGATAATCGGCGTCTATTCGAAACATTCAAAGCTGCCTAAGAACGTGCACCCGCACGCTCTTAGGCACAGTTTTGCGACGCATCTTGTGAATTCGGGATGTGACATCCGTATCGTGCAGGAGTTGATGGGGCACGCAAGTCTTTCAACGACCCAGCGCTACACCCATGTGAATATGGAAAAACTAAAGGCGGTGTACCATAAAGCGCACCCCCACTCGTAAAAGGATGGTATTTGTGAGGATCTATGTCAAAGAAAAAAAGAATTAGGAGTACGACCGTGCTGGCGGTACGCCGGGACGGCAAGGTCGCGATGGCGGGGGACGGGCAGGTTACGCATGGCGAAACCGTGATGAAGAGCAACGCCCGCAAAGTGAGGCGGATTGCCGACGGCAAGGTTTTGTGCGGTTTTGCTGGCGCTACGGCGGACGCGTTCACGCTGTTTGACCGCTTTGAGGAAAAGCTTAAGGAGTATTCAAACGACTTGCTGCGCGCCGCCGTGGAGTTGGCAAAGGATTGGCGCACCGACCGTACGCTCCGTCGGCTTGAAGCCCTGCTGCTCGTTGCGGATATAAAAAAAACACTGCTTGTCTCCGGAACGGGCGACGTGATAGAGCCCGCCGAACCGGCCCTTGCTATAGGCTCCGGTGGAAACTATGCCTATGCGGCGGCCCTTGCCTATCTTGAAGGCAGCAACTTCAGCGCGGCGGAAATTGCGGAAAGAAGCCTTAAAATTGCTGGCAATATCTGCATCTACACGAACCAAAACATAGTTTTAGAAGAACTCGGCCCCGCAAAAACTTGAGCCGTGCGGTAAAAAAAAACACGCCGCAATGATGACATTGCGGCGTGTGTACTTGTTTACGCTTCGCTTTTTCGCCTATGCCATCAGCATCGAGAAAACCATTACAAAAAGCGCGACGGTTTCGCAGAGGCCCAAAATAAGCATATAGTTACCAAAGCCCTGTCCTGTTTCCGCGTAAGCGTCGCAGGCTGCGGCTGCGGCTGAACCCTGCGCTATGGCGGAAACCGCTATACCAAAACCGCCGAACAAACCAATACCCAAAACCTCGGATACATTCAAATTCTGTGTGTTAAACAAGGTCTGCATCAGAATGAAACCGTAGATGGTCTGGGTAAGCGGTGCGCCCGCAAAAGCGGACAACACGAAAGGAAGCGGTTTGTTCTGCATAAGGCACTTCTTCCATGAGCCTATAGCCGCCATACCGGCTATACCCGCGCCGACCGCGGAACCGATTGCAGCGATCCCCAAACAAGCCCCAAGTGGGATTTGACGTAATAATCCAGCATCCATATATTTCTCCTCAAATATTTTTCTTTTGCCTAACTGCAAAAGGTTTGTATGAATAACCCGACCACTCTATCGCAAGATGGTTTCCGGCATATTCCAAAAGATTAAGCCGCACACCGTGTACTATAACGGATAGCACATTCATTAACATATTAAGTCCATGACCAAAAACAAGTATAAATATGGCGGCCGCCAATTTTAATACAATATCTACGACAGATCCGCTGATACCGTTACTTATCCCGGACATGGAATTAAAACTCTGGGCTATCGAAGTGCCGGCAAGCCCCACCGCGAACAAGCGTATATAGCTTATTATATCCGCAAAACTTCCGACCGCATTGAGAAACGTCGACAAAACATTCGAAAAACTTTTTAGCACATTGACAAACGGATTCCCGCCCCTCTGTTCGGCGAAAATGAAGTACACCGCTACCCCTATACCGATAAAGTACCCGGTAAAAGCGGGCATTTCCACCTTTAACAGCATGGAAAGCACGAGGAAGTAAAGCCCTATCATCATCGTAAGCCAGCCGGCCTGCGAAAGCGCGACCGGAGACGGCAACAGTTTCTTGATGTTTTTTAGGCGGGCGTAAACCAACTGCACGATGGCTATTGAAAAGCACAGGAACTGTACGTTCCAGTAGGCCGTGTTTCCGGGCTGCTCCGCCGGTATCTTGAACAGTTTTTGCAGGATGCCGGGGAAGGCTCCCAGCGCTATGGACGGGTTGAACTGCGGCAACACCAGCGCTTGCAGGAACGGCGGCAAAGCCTCGTAAGGCGCCGCGAACCACGCCCCGTTCAACGCGCCCCAGACTATGGTGCAGAACGAAAGCCATATAAAAAGTTTGGCCGCGTCCGGCATCTTACCCGTCTTTTTCCTGAAACCAAGCCCGGCAAGGGTGCTTAAGACAAAAAGCAGGCAGCCGTAGGCGGCATCGCCGAATATCATCGCAAAGAATATGCTGAAAAACAGCAGGTATGAAGGGCTTATGTCGTACTCACGGTAGCCGGGCACCGTCCCAAGGAAAGAGAACAGGGGCTGTATTATCCGAACGACGGCATTGCTTTTGATCAGGGTGGGCGGCGTTTCCGCCTCGGTCGGATCCGAGGCGTACAGCGCCCAGCCGTTTTCCGCAGCAGCGCGTTTCACAAGGTCAAGCGCGGGCACGGGAACAAAGCCGGTGATGAACGAGACCGACATCCCGCCGGGACAATCCGGCACACTTTCCATGCCCACCTTTGCCGTCTCAAACTCTATCTTTCCGGAAAGCTCCGCAATGTCCTGCTCCAGTGCCGAAATCTGGGGAAAAAGCATCGAAAGTTCCCGCTCTATCCCGTCAATCTCCGCTTTTTGTTTAGCAATATCGTTTCGCAACGCGGAAAGGGATTTTTCGGGAAGCTGAAACACCTGTTCTCCCTCCAGCGGCGCGCCTATCGCCATGCAGTACACTTTTACCTTGTCCCGGCCCAGCACGATCACCTGCTGCTTGTCCAAACCGTTGTAAACCCTTTTTGGAAGCTCGTACAGGAACAATGAAAGGCCGTTTTCCGCAAGGCTTTTGAACGCGGCGGGGTCAAAATCCCCCCATTTTTCGATACGTCCGATCTCACGCATATCCGCGTAAACCCGCTCCTGCACCGCATTGCGTTTTTCGAAGAGTTCCATGACATGGGCGCCTATATCAACTGAAGCGTCCAGCACGGAAGGCGCGAAGGCTTCCTTCTTTTTCGGCGCGAAACTCCGTAGAATTCCGGCGGCGGCCTCCAACCCGGCCTTCTTTTCAAGAAGCCCGCTCAAAACGTCCGACTGAACCGCCTTTTTTTCAATGTGCATGACGCCCAGATCACGAAGCTTTAAGAGGCTGTCTTCCTGCAGCTTATCGAGGCCGACTATGGCTACTTTTTTCATCGGTACTATCATCCGGCTGCCCTCTCCATTCCACGTTTGGAAATCTTGCCGCGCACGACGGCGGCCGTCTGCTGGTCCCCCAGGTAAACCTGAATCTTTTTGATGTTCGCCTTGGTTTCCGGTATCTTGACCTTCTCAAACAGGTTAACGCGCTGTGTGGTGGTCCGCAGTTCCTTCTCAAGCCGCCGCTGTTGCTCCTCAAGCGTGCGGGCCTCCATGTCAATTTCCAGCGCCTTTTTTATGTTTACCACGGCGGCGTCCAGCCACAGCGGCTTCTTCAACAGATCATACCGCTCGATAGCGAATTCCGTACCTTCAAAAACAGGTATCGGAACGCCCGCGATGTTGCCTTCACGCACGTTAATGCGCGTTATCCGCAGAATATCGGCGGTAAACACGCCTTTTTCGCCGAAAACGGCTATCCACGACTTAAAACTTTCGTCAAGCCGCGCCTTTTCCCCGCGCAGTTCGCCGATCCTTGCCTCTACATCACGAATTTCAGCCTGTAACTGCTGTTTTTTCAGCATCAGGGTCGGAAGATACCGCTGAAACATCTTGAGCTGATCTTTCTGCTTCTTTAACTCGTTTTTAGTAAGTCTTAGTTTAGCCATAAGCTATCTGCCTTTGGGCCAGAATTCGTTGATAAGTTCCGTCCGCATTCCCGTTTCCTCCGGGTTAAAGCAATCGGCAAGTATCTCCCAGCCCAGATCCAGCGCCCGTTCAAGAGGAATGTTGACGGACAGATCCATCATCTCCCTCTCGAAACGCTCTCCGTACTTCAACAGTTTGCCGTCCCACGGCGTCATCATGAAACCCATCGATTTCTTTTCCAGCGTATCCTTGTAGTACGAGTAGAGCTTTATCATGCCGTCCATGATTGCGCGGTGGTCCTTGCGCGTCTTGCCGTTGACCATCTGTTTGAGGCGCGAAAGCGAACCGAAGGGCTCGATGCGCCCGCCGCGCAGGTAGTACTGCCCCTCCGTGATGTAACCGGTGTTATCGGGAACGGGGTGGGTAACGTCGTCGCCCGGCATAGTCGTGACTCCTAGGATCGTTATCGAACCGGCCGTTTCGAAGTCGACGGCCTTTTCGTAGCGGGCGGCGAGCTGGCTGTAGAGGTCTCCCGGATAGCCCCGGTTTGACGGCACCTGTTCCTGCGAAATCGCTATTTCCTTCATAGCGTCCGCAAAACTCGTCATATCGGTAAGAAGTACGAGTACGTCCTTCTTTTGCAGAGCGAACTGTTCCGCCACGGCAAGCGCTATGTCCGGCACCATCAGGCACTCGACGGTCGGGTCGGAGGCGGTGTGTATGAACATCACCGTGCGCGAAAGCGCCCCGCCCTCCTCCAGCGTATCCTTGAAAAACAGGTAATCGTCGAATTTCAGGCCCATGCCGCCAAGAATAATCACGTCAACCTCGGCCTGCATCGCTATACGCGCCAAAAGGTCGTTGTACGGCTCGCCTGAAATCGAGAAAATCGGCAGCTTTTGCGAGACCACCAGCGTGTTGAACATATCTATCATCGGGATGCCGGTACGTATCATCTTTCGGGGAACTATACGTTCGGACGGATTAACGGACGGGCCGCCTATCGGGATAAGGTTTTCATGCAGTTCCGGGCCGCCGTCGCGAGGCCTGCCGGAACCGTTAAACACGCGCCCCATCAGGTTATCTGAGAAACTTACCTCCATCGGATGCCCCAAAAAGCGCACAGTGTCACCCGTCGAGATGCCGCGTCCGCCCGCGAAGACTTGCAGCGATACAAGGCCGCCTGAAAGCCGGTTCACCTCGGCAAGCGACGTGCCAAAGACCGTGTCAACCTCGGCAAGGTCGCCGTAGCGGATATCCTCCGCCCGAACGGTGATAACGCTGCCGGTTATCGATTCAATCTTGCTATATACTTTGCTCATTTTTTACCGCCTATGCCAATAATTTTTCCGCCGCCGCGTCAAGGCCGGACGATTTTTCTTTCAATATGCTACGAAGTTCCGCCTCGATGCCTTTGAACTGGCCGCTGTCCTCCGGGGAATAGTTGTAGTCTATGAATTTCTGACGCAGTTGGTTGAACCAGTGCCGCGCCTCTTCCTTGGCCTTAAAGCTGAATTTCGCGCCCAAAACGGAGATGATAAGGTCGTAAACATGCTTCTGCCGCTCGGGACTTGCAGCCTGGTCTACATCGTCAAACGAGTTCTGCTGGAAGTATACCGCGTCAAGGAAATCGCCCTTTAGATAAATGATGAAGTCGTCTATGCTCGTACCTTCCTCGCCGACAACCTTCATCATCTGCTCAACCTCTATCCCGCGGGCAAGTATCTTCCTGCCGTAACTTACCTTTTCCTCCGCGATGATACCCTTGTACTTTGACCATGAATCGAGCGGGTGTATCGCCGGATACTTGCGGGCGTCGCTACGCTCGCGTGAAAGCCCGTGGAACGCGCCTACAACCTTTAGCGTGGCCTGTGTCACCGGCTCCTCGAAGTTGCCGCCGGCGGGCGACACCGTGCCGCCTATCGTGATCGAACCCTGGCTGCCGTCCCGCAGACGTACGACACCGGCCCGCTCATAGAAACCTGCTATCGTTGATTCAAGGTAGGCGGGGAATGCCTCCTCGCCCGGTATTTCCTCAAGCCGCCCGGACATTTCGCGCAGGGCCTGAGCCCAGCGGCTCGTCGAATCGGCCAGCAACAACACGTTCAGCCCCATCTGCCTGTAGTACTCGGCCAGCGTAACGGACGTGTACAGCGACGCCTCACGCGCCGCGACCGGCATCGAGGACGTGTTACAGATAATTATCGTCCGTTCCATCAGCGATTTTCCCGTTTTCGGGTCCGTTAATTCGGGGAATTCCTTTAAAACCTCGACAACTTCGCCGGCACGCTCGCCGCAGGCCGCGATTATTACGATGTCAACATCAGCGTTCTTGCTGGTACAATGCTGAAGAACCGTCTTTCCCGCCCCGAAAGGGCCGGGAATACAATAAGTACCGCCGCGCGCCACAGGAAAGAACGTATCGATGATACGAAGCTGGGTAACCATAGGCTCGGAGGGCTTGTAACGTTCCTCGTAGCAGTCAACAGCGCGTTTTACCGGCCAATAGAAACTCATCGTGAGTTTACTAAGCTCGCCCGTCTCGTCCTCAAGCTCGGCTATAGTGTCCCTCAGCTTGTAAGAACCGGCGGCGGCCACACTCCGCACCTTGTAAGTCTTGTACATATTGAAGGGAACCATGATCCGGTGCTTAAAAACGCCCTCCGGCACGGTTCCCAGGCAGTCGCCGCGCCGCACCGTATCGCCCGCCTTCACCGCCGGGGTAAAGTCCCATGGCGTATCGAAAGGAAGCGGGTCAAGGTAAACGCCGCGTTCAAGGAAATACCCCGTCTGCTTGGCCAGTTTTGGCAAAGGATTTTGCAACCCGTCAAAAACCTGCCCCAAAAGCCCGGGCCCCAGCTCTATCGCAAGCATATTGCCGCTGAATTCGCAAGTATCGCCGATCCTGATCCCGCGCGTCATCTCGAAAACCTGAAGCGAACAGATGTCCCCGCGTATGCGGATCACCTCGCTCTTCAGCTTTTTGCCGCCTATCTTGATGAATCCTACCTCGTTCATCGAAACCTGCCCGTCGAAGCGGATATTAACCATGTTGCCGTTTACCGCGGCCACAACACCTTTTGTCCCGATCATTAACTATCTCCTGTCGCCCCTACGCCCGTAGCGTTTTCCATGATGGAAGCGTACAACGCTTTATATTCATCAAAACCCTCCTCAACTTTGAACGCGGCGCGGCGTTCAATAAGGAGCAGTTTAAGCATATAGGCGTAAACCGCGTTCACGCCGAAGTATGCGTTATGCTGTAGATATTCGACAGCGTCCCAGCGCCCTTTATCCAAGAAAAGTTCAGCCTCAAGCGGATTATCCATAGACACGGCGGTCTTTGCCTGATTCTCCGTGTCCATATCCAAGTGTTCCGCCGGCATAGCGTCCGTATTAAGCCGCGCCGCACGAAACTGCGCCAGCGCCAGCGTCAAGGCGCGTTCACGCCCGCGCCATCTGTCTATGAAAGCCGAATCCGCCGCCCGGAACTTATCCGTCCCTTCCGGCATCCCGCATACGCAGTACCGCAACAACTCAAAATGCCTTTTGCTTAGATGTTCCCGGCACAAGTCCCTGAACGCGGCGGAGCTTACAGGCGGCGTCTGAGCGTAGCTCAGATACGGCAGCTGGGCAATTAGAAAGTAATACACCGCCTAGTTCCCTTTCGCTTCGCCCTTGACGATTTCCGCAAGGCGCGGGTTCAGGTACGCGGCAAGAGCGCCGGCCACGGCCGACGCGGAAAAATCATAGTATGCGGAACCGTCTTTTAGGGCGACCCTGAAACCGGCGGCGAGGTTTTTGCCCGCCCTGACCTCCAGCCCTTTCGCCATCTCAGCCGAAAGCGCGCCCCGGGCCCAGCTTTCCAGGGATTTAAGCTGGTTTTCATTCAAAATCACATTAACGGTTTCCTTGTCGGAGCTTAATCCTTTAACAACTTCCGGAATAAGCGTCTTCAGCGTATCGTCACTAAAGACCGCCTGTGTATTTTTTACGATGATTTTGTCCAAAATAGCTTCAATTTCGCTTTTGAATGACAGAATAAGGTTACGCGACGCCTGTCCAAGCGCGGTCAGAGCCGCCTTTTCAAAGCGGGCCACGTCTTCTTTCGCCTTTTCGGCGGCGGCAGCGGCCTCTTTAACGGCGGAATCGACGATCCGTTTAGCCTCCGCCTCCGCCTCCGCCCTGATTCGGGCGGCCTCTCCCGACGCCTGCTCGATTCCGTCTTTTTTTACTTTTTCGATAAATTCTTGCAATTGTATATCCATAAGCTCCTCTTTTCCGACTGGTATCGGAGTTATAAATTGCGATAATCTTACTTAAATTAAACTTCCACTTCCAAAAAAAGTCAAGCAAAAGTCGTCCGCCGGGTGTTGGCCGGCCAAAACGCGCAAGGAATGAGCTTTTCCCAAAACCCGGCTGGTTTTGAGAAAAGCTTCCGAAAAAGCGGTCTAATCTGACTAAGGCCCGCTTTTTCATATAAATCTAAGGCATCCGGACAAGCAAAGCCTGTCTCACAAAAACCGAAGTTTTGGGAAAGCCCCGGATATAAGCGGAATAACCGCGCAGCGGTTATTTTCTGAGTTTTGCTTTGCAAAACTCCAGCCTGGGATACAGGAAGGGGTTTAAGCGCTTCGCGGTTTGTGCGGAATTTGGAGCGGATAGCCCGGTCCGGCGCTTGCGCCGGATGCGCCCAATACAAAGCAGGCATCCGGCCTAATGAGCCTCCACGCGGCAAGCGCGAACCTAGGGTCGGCGGGGTATTAAACCAGACTTTGCGAATAAGTCTGGCCGGCCGCCTATCGGGATTGCCACGACAAACGCTGACGGCAGGGCGTGAAAGGGCCTCGGCATCCCGTTCTCATAATTGCTGCAGGAGTCGCAAAGGCGGCGGCAGGTGTAAACCTGTGAGGTAAACACAACCGGGTATACTTCATGCGGACGGCCTTTCCCCGGCAGCTCTTTTTGATAACAGGCAACACCGGTTCCCCGAACTTCTTTCACTTTGGTGCAGCCCCCCTGCCTTTCCTGTCCGCCCTTTTTACATCAGTTCCCGGTTTTGTCCGGCTTCGCTGACACTGCGGGGGAGATGGGGTATAACGCAAAATTGCGCGGGGCAATGGGGCATTTCGCCCATCATAGTTAATGATGGGCGGTGAAGGCTGTGTATTCGTCCGGGTGAGCAGACTTGGAGGCGGGCGTAAGGCTGTTCTTTCCGCGTTTACGCACGCTACGCGCTTGCACAAGTTTAGCCGCCGTCCAGCTTTACCAGGTTCCAGACGCCGGGGGCTTCCTGGCCGAGACGCCAGAAGCCTATTTTTTGTACGCCCTGGCCGCGGTACATACGCATTCGGGCGGCGAGCGAGTACTCGTCCTCGTAGTACACAGTAACCTTGACCGTCACGTCGTAGGTGAATGTCGGGATACCGTTCACGCGGTGGAAATCCTGGGCGCCGTATTCCCGCTTTTGCGATTCCGTCGTTCTGTGTACCAGGGCGCGGGATGTGCTTTTGTCGCCCCAACTGCGTCCGTAAAACGGGATGCCCATAACCAGTTTTTCCTGGCCTATCGCGTGGAGGCCGTAGTCGGCGACCGCCTTGCACCAGTTCATCGAGGCGACCGGTCCGGGCGGGCCGCCGGACCAATGCTCGTCGTAAGCCATTACAAAGACGCGGTCGGCCAGGCCCGCTATTGAAGCGTAGCTGTAGGGGCCGCCGGCGCGGGTACGGCCCGGTACGCAGACGGAAAGCGTCCTGCCGCCGAGGCCGGCGCGCAGTTCGGACAAAAATGACAGGAAGTGTTCCGTGTCGCGCTCAGGTACGCGCTCTATGTCCACGTTGAGGCCGTCGTAGTCCTTTGCCGCCGCAAGTATTTCCGCTACAAGCTGCTTCCGCGCCTCGCTGCCGCCCTGAATGACAAAATGCGTAAGGCCGGCGCTGTCGCAGACAACTGCAAGGTGAACCCTGCCCTTGAAGCGCGTGATCGCCTTTCGGCGCGGAATAACGGACAGGTGGCCGTAGCTGTCAACTTCTGCGGCAAAATGCACCAGATCGGAGATCGGATAACCCGTGTTCAGGATTTTATCCTGCCCGCTTAGCAGGTACGCCCACACCTCGTCGAAAGAGCTTGCCGGCAGCCCGTCCGTATTTTCCGGCAAAGCCGCTTCCGTCTCCGCGTCTATTAATTCCTGGTACTCCTGCCGGCCTTCTTCGGGGTACGCTTCCTGTGCCTGTACCGGTATTTCCTCAACGGTTTCAGCGTTCTGCGTCTGCGGCTCGTCCGTGACGGCGGACGGCGGCGGCGCGGACGAGCAGCACGAAAGAACAAACGCTGCGAGGGAGATACAAAGGAAAAAGAAAGGGCGCACGACAGGCGCGGCATTCGTTCCGCGCCCTGCCGTTAATTCAACACACATCAGGTTGATCATAGTAGGCGATCCGGTTTACCGCAAGGCGGCCTCCGCCGAAAAAACTTGTAACCTAGGCCCGAATAGCTTGTTACAATTATAAAGCACCACACATACCACAAAACCGTGACCGCTGCCGTTTCCTCCTTGCGGCAGCGGTTTTTTTAGCGGGGTCTGTCCCCCCCCCCCCCCTTATCAGTTTAGGCAGGAAGTAAAACGTCAGGCACAAACCGCATAGCGGTTTGCCGCGGACGCTTGACGCTGTTTTGTGGCGGGTAGGCTCACTTATGCGTTTGAGTTGTTCTCGGTTAAATTCCCTTGATTCGGCGACGGGCGCCTTTGCGTAAGCGGCCCTTGCCACCCGTTATGGGGTCTGACCCCGACACTATATGTAGCGTACCGGCTTTCCCCGGCACTAGGCAAAGTGGAGGTTTTGGCAACCGTGTCAGTTCCCAAGTACCGGGTCAAAGGCGCACCGCGCCTTTGGAACTGCGTTCCCCCACAAATAATAAGTGATTAATGAGCTTTTCCCAAAACCCGGTTGGTTTTTAGAAAAGCTTCCGAAAAAGCGGTCTAACCGGACTAAGGCCCGCTTTTTCATATGAGCCTCCGCGCGGCAAGCGCGAACCTAAGGTTCGGCGCGGTATTAAACCAGACTTTGCGAATGAACCTCCCCGCCACAAAACAGCGTCAAGCTGTTTTGCCTGACGTTCTACCGCCTTCTTAACCCCAAAAGGAAGGGATAAGGCGGGGTATCTTGT
>JAISLM010000014.1 GCA_031290855.1 Spirochaetaceae bacterium | reverse complement strand
CGGGTGATACAGGAAAATGTACGAAAAGGCGCCGCGGGAGCGGCTGACGGAGTCGCCTTATATTTCAGAGGAAAGCAAGGCGGGGTTGCGGGGCGGCGGAGAAGCTGTTGAATCTCAATCGGGAAAAGGGATACACCGGAAACCCTCCCTGTCAGGGAGGAGGAGGTCAGGCCCGCGCGGCCCCTGACCTCGGCTGGAATAATTATTAGCCAATGCGCGGGCTTACATTTCAGCCGGATTTGTGCTACCATATCATCTGTATGTTTATGCCTTGAAAAGGGGCGGTTTCAGTGCGGAAAAAAAAGAATAAATTAGTTGCCCCTGTTTTGAAATGGGTGGGCGGCAAACGCCAATTGTTAGAATTTATAACCCCACTCTTGCCCAAGCGTATAACTACATATTGCGAACCATTCATCGGCGGCGGTGCCTTGCTTTTTGAATTGCAACCGAATACCGCCTACATCAACGATATTAACGATGAGTTAATTCGTGTTTACAACGTAATAAAAAACGATGTTGAAGCCCTCATTATGACCTTGCAAGATTTCAAGAATGAAGGCGGTTATTTCTATGCTGTCAGAGATTGGGACAGAGACAAAACAAAGTATTCAGCCCTGCCAGATGCCCAGAAGGCTGCCCGCATACTTTATCTTAATAAAACTTGTTATAACGGCTTGTTTAGGGTAAACAATGCCGGAGAATTTAATTCGCCGTTTGGAAACTACCCTAATCCTAATATTACGAACGCCCCGACATTACGGGCTGTAAGCTCGTATCTTAATACGGCAACGGTTCATTTAACCTCCCTCGACTATTCGGAAGTGTTACGGACACTTCCGAAAGGGACATTTGTTTATCTTGATCCCCCCTATGACCCGGTTTCGGATACATCTAGTTTTACAGGTTATTCGAAATGTGGTTTTGCTCGTGATGATCAGGTACGCTTACGCGAATGTTGTGATGAATTGAATGCAAAGGGGTTTAAATTCATGCTCTCTAATTCTGCAACGGATTTTATTAAGGAGCAATACATTGCCTATCATATTACTATCGTTCAAGCGAAAAGATCGGTTAATTCTGATTCCACAAAGCGAGGTGAAGTTGATGAGGTGCTAGTGAGAAATTATGAATGATTCACCGAAAGGTCTTAACGACATCGCTTGGGAGCAATTGTTTTTAAAGTATGACATTCTCAATCAGATTGATGCAAACGGCCGATTTGAGATTTCAGCTCCCCGAATAAAAAAATTCAGGGAACTGAGGCTTATTGTAAAGTTTGATCATTCAATCAACTTGCAAAAAATATTTTCCGATAATCGGTTGGCTATACTCCCCAATTACAAGAGGAAGTTATGTCATCTCTCGTTTTGATGCTTATTATACGCTTGAAGATAGCAGTACCCCTGTGACGAGGCTTTCATTACCTGCATATATTCAAAGTTTGGATTCAAATAATATGCCCAATGGGGCCATTGCCTTAAACTGTGCGGTTGCGGCGGGAATTATTGCAGAATTCCTGCAAGATGAGGATTTGGTTTACACGGTTTTTGGACGAATAGGATCTGGATTTTATACTGCGCCCTTTTGTCAACACAAAAAATGAAAATAATTAAGGTGGATTCCGGTAATCATAATTGGCTATTCAAGCAGAGTCCCGGCCTCTGCCTGCCCGTCCTTGAAGGCTGAAGTGTACACTTCGTCGGGCGTCCGGTATTCAATCGACGCATTGTACCGTCTCCCGTTGTAAAATGCAAAATATCTTTTCAGTCCCGCCTTCACTTCTTCCATACTCTGGTAATCTTTCAAATATATGTGGCTGTTCCAAAACTTCAGTTTTGGAACAAGCTCATATGTCTTCATATTTCAGACTCCTCCACAAGCGTTCCACCACAATGTTGCCCGGCGCACGGTTCCGCCCGTCCATGCTGATCCTCACTCCCCGCTCCTTCAACGAGCCCAAGATCGTCGCCGGTGAAAGCGTCACCGAAACCGGTGACTTCACCTTTTTGGGGTGCCCGTTCTCACCACGCCGGGCTTCTCCGAAGTGACAAGCCTCTGTATGTGCGCCTTTCCGGAGACGACGAACCCCGGACTCAGGCCCTTCCCCTGTTGCCGCAGACTGTCCGGCGTGAACATCCCGAAGGCGAAAAACATCGGCAAATTCGCGTTAATGGGCTGTACCACCCTCAGAGTACCCGGCCTACCCGCCGGCCTCACACAGATCGGCGGGGGCACGGCAACTCCGACACGGACTCCCCGGAAAGCGGGACGGCCCCTTAAACGGCTGCGTCAACTTGACGAATACCGCTATCGCTGGCGGCAGGATGCCTCTTAATTGCCTACCCATCGAGCAGAAGCACTGTAAAGTTTCCCCGGATACCGGGTATGGATGAGGGCGCCTTCCTGAATTGCGACGAACTCACGATCGCGAGCTTTCCGGACGCGACAGGCATAGGAACAATGGGTAATGAGCCGCCCCGGTAGTCCGCCGTTTTTTTACTTTTAAGGCAATGGGTTAAACCCGCTGGCGGGCGCTGCCAGGCGGTAGTACAGTTCGGGGCTGGGGACTTCGGGCGAGGCGGTCTGCGGCACACGTACCAGCATTTCCGGGTCTATCCGGTCGCCTGCGGTCTTGCTTAACAACGCGCCCGTTTTGTCGCGCTGGACCAAGGTCGACAGGAGCCGGGAACGAAAGACGGCGCTGCCTGCAGCGGTGTAGCCGGAAAGCGGCGTGTAGCCAAACACGCAGTCGCCGTAGTCTATGCCGACGCAGAGCCCGGCCGGGGAGGCGGCCAGCAGCGCGTTTACCGCAGCGGCTGCCCTGTGTACGGCGGTTTTTTCCGGTTCCGCGCCCCGGTGTTTCCGGGCTTTGTTTGCGGCAAGACGTTCCAGCGGCGAGCCGAAGGCGGCGCTCAGCGTTTCGCCTTCACAGCCTGTTATCACCGCGCCGGCTTTGATCAAGGCGGCGCTTACTTCGTTGCGGAACTGCTTCAGGGCGGCTGCCGCCTGTTGCGGGTCCGACCCGTTTTCTAGCGCAGTAAGGCCGGGCCGGCGTACAAACACTATCGCGGACGCGCAGCTTGTTTCCTTTTCGCCGGGAAGTCCGCCGCGCTTCGCTATCGTCCTTATGTACGCTTCGGGGGCGATCCCTCCGTAGGCGCAGCGCAGGCGTATTTCGGCCCGTTTCCTTATCGACACGGCTTGTAATGACGAGACGAGCGCGCCCGCCGCCAGCGAGACGCCGGGTATCAGCGGGTCTATCCACAAGCCGCTCAGCATGAAGAAAAGGGAATAGCCGGCCACGGTGAGAGCGCTCGTGAACACGGAAAAACAGAACGAAAGGACAGGCCCCATGCGGCACAGCGCGACCAGTAGTAGCAGGACAAGCGTGATCGAGCTGAACATTGTCTGCTTGATGTTCGCGGGGATCGTATAGTTTCCGGTTATGATGCTGTTCGCAAACAGCGCTGAAAGCACGCGCCCGTCCGACGCGGGGGCCAGGATGCAAAATGATCCGTTCAGTTGCGTTTTGAGCTTCTCGCGCTGCGCGGCAAGGTCGCCGTACAGTTCCTTCGCCGTGTTGAACATCTCCAGTTGCTCGTTGCGCAGAGCCGCGAGTCGTTCCCTGCCCGCGTCGTCAAGGTTTTCTTCCCTCTCAAGGCTGCTGAACGAAGAGATGATCTTTGTTCCCGCGCCGCTTTCCCCGTCAAAGAATTTGTCAAGGGAATCGTAGTAGGCGGCGCACAGGGCCTTCCAGCGTTCTTTCAATTCGGTTTCCGGGTTTTCCAGCAGCGTTTCACGAAGGCGCAGCGCCCTTTCGTACAGGAAAGGCGGGTAGTTCTCCATCGATATGTCCGCGTAGCGGGCGAGGGTCGGGGCTTCGCCGAGCAGCCGGTACAACATTCCGTCCGTTTCGGCGTATTCGAAGAACAGGGCGAGTTCTATCTTCCTGAAACCGCCGCCGTTCATGCCAAAAAGCAGCGCCGCGTCGTCGTCCAGCACGAAGCTTTTTCCGCCCGACTCGTCGTTTGGGCCTTTGGGTCCGAAGTCCAGGACAAAGCCGTCGTCCGTCGATCTGATTTCGGACGACGAATACCGTTTTTTCAACGCGCTGTAGGCGGCGTACTCGTACTCCTGGCCGCCCCTCACGTTTAGCACCGGCGCTATGCGGCGGATATTCCCGTCGGCGTCGGGAGGCGGGCGCGAGTACACGGGGACGTAGAGCCGGTTTATCGGGGGAGGCGCGTCGCTTCCCGGCCTTATCACGTCGATAAGCAGGTCGTCCGGTATGTACACGGAGCCCAGGACGGCGGACGCGCTTCCCAGTTGCTCCGTTTGCTCCTCGTCACCCTGCACGGCGGCGGAAAGCAGCCGGTTCTTGCTCTGATCGGTGAGCTTTATCACGTCGTCAACATAACGGGCCGCGTCTCTCGGCGTGATCGAGCCGAGTCTGATCCCGTCGAACAGGTTCTTTATGTTCGATTCGATCACGCCGAATTCGCCGTCAAACCGGTAAACCAGTTCCGCCTCGCCCAGGACGCGCCCGCCCGAAACGCCGAGTACCGGCGTTTCTATCAACAGCGAGGCTGCATCCATCTCGGCCAGCGTCATTATAAGCGCGAATACGGCCTGGGCCGCGATAAGGTTTTCGGTTCCTACGCCGCTTTCGATGATCAGTATCTCTCGCGCCACGGACGGCTTGTCAGACCCGTCCTGCGGCGCGTTGCCGGACGCTGGCATTCCTAAGAGGCGGGCAGCTTCCAAGCTCGGGCGCAGTTCCGCCAAAAGGTCGTAGTGCGGCCCCAGCCTCGGCGCGTGCAAGAAGTATACTGCCAGGTAAAGCGCTACTAACGCGGCAAACGCCGAAAACGCGAAACGGCGCAGCGCGGTTTTTCCCGTCAGAGCCATATTCTAAAATATATCACGTCGAATCCGGGGTACGCCATGCCTAAAGTTCGCCGCCCGGCTTCCCTTTTCCCGCGTAACTAAAGGTCATGCGCTGGATGGGCGAGGGGCCCAGCCGTTTAAGCGCCGCGATGTGTCCCTTCGTAGGGTAGCCCTTGTGTTTTTCGTAGCCCCAGGCGGGGTACATCAACGCGAAGTCGCACATCAGCGCGTCCCGCGTAGTTTTTGCAAGGATAGACGCGGCCATCACCTCCGGCACCTCCGCGTCGGCCTTGACTAGTGCGCGGCACGAAAAGTCGCCGTCGTATGAGAAGGCGTCCCGCCTGGGACAGGGGATGTCGGGGCGGCGGTTGCCGTCGACGATCACCTCGAAGCGGGGAGACGCGAGCATTTCATGCAGAAAGGTTTCGTCCGCCTCCTCCATCATCGCGTGAAAGGCCCTCATCATCGCAAGAAGGCTGGCCTGTAGTATGTTCACCTTGTCGATCTCGGTATGGGTCGCCCAGCCTATGCCCCAGGCGGACGCCTTCGAGTATATCAGCGCGGACGCTTCTTCCCGCCTGCGTTCCGTGAGCTTCTTCGAATCGTTAAGTACCTCACGCGGGAAGTCCGGCGGCAGCACGACCGCCGCCGCGCACACGGGACCGGCCAGCGGCCCCCGCCCCGCCTCGTCAATGCCGCAAATCATCGCCGCCACGCGCCGTCAAAACATCCAGAGCGGGACGTAGTTCCGGGTATTTTGAATAGTAGTGTTCCTCGATGTCAGGCCCGGAAAGCCCGACAAGCTCATGGCTCAGGTAGTGTATCCACCGCGCTTCGTCTTTCACTGACAGGTCGATCTTGCGGCACCAGTAATCGGGCTGAACGGGCTGCTGTGGCTCAAGGTCGCGGAAATATTTATAATCATGCACCGCGATCTTCAGGTCACCCCTGGGGATACCCTTCTCCATGATGATGTTCGCCAGATGATTCAGCGTACTCCCCGAATCGAAGATGTCGTCAATCAGCAGTACCTTGTCCCCGTTCCGCAGATGTTCGGGCGAATAGGTCCAGCCGTCAACGGCGATCCGTTCCGACTGCGCCACGTCCGTATAGGAACGGGCCACGACGGCGGCATAGTAAACGGGGCGCTGCCCCCTGCGGACAACCTTGAAGTATTCGCTGATCACGTTTCCAAGGTAGGCCCCGCCCCGCAGCGAAACGTATATCACGTCCGGCACAAAACCGTCCCCGCAAATCCGCGCCGCCAGCCTTATCGCGTTGTTCCGCACCGTATCATAAGTAGTAAATTCTTTTATCATAGCGCCATCATACCCCAAATCGCCTCACGCCGCCAGCCGGCGTGTTTCATAAAACCTAGCATAATACAGGCTGCGGATTCTGAATAGCCGGTGATAGCGGTTCTGGTATCGGAATTAGGCTCCCGCTTATCCGCAGTTTGACCGCCTACGCCAAAATCATAATACCGAGCCTGTCCCAAAACTAATTGACTGTACGCTAACGCGCACTTTTTTGGGACAGGCTATTGCAGTTTTTGAGGCCTTTGGACTTCCGGCTTTCATCCTTACAAAACCGCGAATTTCAAGGTTGCCGGGCAATCGAAGCTTGTCTCCCCAAAACTGAAGTTTTGGGAAAGCCTCTACCGATAAACGCTTTTCCATATCCTTTTCCAAAAAGGCGCCTGGCGCCACAGGCGTTTACTTAGGCGGAAATGAGCCTCCGCGCGGCAAGCCGCGCGGTATCTTAAGCGTTGTGTTGGTTGGAGCGGAGGCTCGTTCTGTAAGGAAGTTTATAATATCGTCTGGTTTAATACCAAATCTTTGTAGGCTTTGCCTT
>JAISLM010000013.1 GCA_031290855.1 Spirochaetaceae bacterium | reverse complement strand
CCATGAACTTTAATTCCTGGCAGTTTTTAGTGTTTTTTCCGGTTGTTTGGGCATTATACCTGATCTTCGCCGCCCGGACACGGAGCGGGCGGTTTACCCGGCTTCTGCTTCTCGCGTCATCGCTGTTTTTTTACGCCTGCTGGAATCCCGCCTATCTTGTTCTAATCCTCTTTTCCGTAACCGTTACCTGGGCGGCAGGCATCCTTATGGAAGGAAGAACCCGGACCCGCAAAAAACTCGTCCTCGCCCTGTCGCTTATCCTGAATCTGGCGATTCTCTTTTTCTTCAAGTACTACAACTTTTTTGCCGTAACGGCCAATGCGCTTTTTGCCGGAATATGGCCCGGAGCACAGGGCGTTTTTCCGGCGCTCAATGTGCTGCTTCCCGCGGGCATTTCTTTTTATACCTTTCAGGCGCTGGGTTATTCTATCGACGTTTACCGGGGCACGATAAAGGCTGAGCGCAGCTTTATTGCCTATGCGCTTTTTGTAACCTTCTTTCCCCAGCTTGTCGCCGGGCCCATCGAAAGAGCATCGAGCCTGCTGCCGCAATTCAAAACAAATTACCAATTTGATTATGACAGGGTTGCCACCGGCCTCAAACTCGCCGCCTGGGGAATGTTCAAGAAAGCGGTAATTGCGGACCGCCTCGCAATCTATGTCAACGCCGTCTACGGAAACCCCGGCATGTATCAGGCGACGGCGCTGCTGCTTGCCACTTTTTTCTTTGCGTTTCAGGTTTACTGCGATTTTTCGGGTTATTCCGATATTGCCGTCGGAACGGCGCGGATCCTGGGTTTTCAATTGATGGCCAATTTTCGCGACCCCTACTTTTCCGCGTCGATTGGAGAATTCTGGCGGCGCTGGCATATTTCACTTTCAACATGGCTTAAAGACTATGTGTATATCCCCCTGGGGGGCAGCAAAAAAGGCAAGTTTCGCCGTAACCTGAATCTGCTTATTACTTTTGTGCTTTCGGGTCTTTGGCACGGCGCCGCCTGGCATTTTGTGTTCTGGGGATTATTACACGGCCTGTTTCAGATACTTGAGCGGAACATGGGCGCGTTTTTTAAGCACATAAAACAAAAGCGCGGCGGCGTTTCCGCCGGATTGGCGTATGCGGGCGCTCAAAACAGCGGAGCAATGCCTGTTCGCCGTCGGGTAGCGGTCCCGCGGGTATTGGCGGTTTTCGCCCTGGTATGTCTTGCCTGGGTGTTTTTCCGCGCCGAAAGCCTCCCCGACGCAGTTATGATACTAAAAAAGTTCACCGCCCTTCCGGCGGAATTAGCGGAGCACACCCGGCGGCTTCCCGAAACCGGCTTGATCTCATCGGTACGCAACGCCTTCCAACTGAGCTCTGCCGAGGCAAATCCCGTGGCGGGTTTTGGAATAAGAGCCTGCGGGCTTTCCTTTGTCTTTATCGCGGTTCTACTTGCCGCGTCCCGCTGGACAAGGGGGAGGGCCGGCACGATTCTTGTCGGAACGCTTCCCCCGGGAATCCGCTGGGCAGCGTACTACGCCCTTGTTCTGGTTATCCTGCTGGGCCTACCCGGGGAATCCTCGCAGTTTATCTACTTTACGTTTTAAGGTTACGGCATGAAAAAGTTATTTTGTAGATTGCTGATACTGTTTCTGCTTGTCTTTGCCACCATGATAATCATTATTTTGATTCCCTTGCCGCCCAATTCATATCATCTGGCTATAATAGATAAACACAAAAGGCTTGAAAACACCGAAGCGCCGCGTATCGTGCTGGCGGGCGGATCGAACCTTGCCTTTGGTATTGACAGCGAACTTATTCAGGACGCGCTGGATATTCCGGTAATAAACACAGGATTACAGGCGGGTTTTGGTTTAGGCCGTATGCTTGATGATCTTGCTCCATTTTTTGGTCCCGGCGATATTCTGGTAATTGTTCCGGAGTATCAGCATTTTGACTCTGATTGGAACGGCGATGAAGCCGCATATAACCTGATTTGTGACGCGCGTCAATACCGGCTTCTTGTAAACCCACCGCTATACGGATTCCCGTCCGGCATATCGTCCTATTTACGAAGCAAAGTTTCCGCAATGATTCCGGGTCCCCCCGCTCCTCTTGCCTACACGCGGGACGGATTTAACGGATATGGCGATTACGTCAAACATCTTGGCGTTGAAAACCAGAAGTTTGTATCATTAGAACCGCTCAAGACTCTTGAACGGCAATACCTCGAACAGTTTTTCCGCCTTGTTGATACTTTTGCCATGCGCGGCATAAGGGTCCTGATAAGTTATCCAAGCTATGAAGAATCCCCGTTCCTCGCCTCGGAAACCTTTATCCACGAACTGGACGAGGCGTTTAAGGATAGGGCCGTTACGGTTATTTCAAACCCGCAGGACTACGCTTTTTCGCGAAGCTACTTTTACGATACGAGTTATCACCTCAACGCCGAAGGCCGGGAACTGCGCACCACCCGCCTTATACGAGATCTTGAGCGGTATTATCAGGGCGGTTCCACAGACAGGACCCCATGACACAGTCCCGCCGCAGCCCCGGAAACTCAGCCAGGGCTACTATTGTGGGACGCTTCACTTCATTGACAGAGTTTT
>JAISLM010000012.1 GCA_031290855.1 Spirochaetaceae bacterium | reverse complement strand
ATCCGCGACCAGTACCGGTCGCCCCACAGGTGTCCCGTCCGTCCATTGTCACGGTTGTACCTAATGGCGAAGGTCTGCTTCAGCCATTTCATTATCGCCGGCAGCTCGAACCCGTCCGCGGGCCTGATGTAAAAGGCCAGCCGGTCACCGGCGAGAGTCAGCCCACGGACCGCGAAGACAAACCTGTGCGCGGTCTCCCGGAACACCCGGTAAAACAGCGCCGGCGCCCGGCCCCCTCGGAACAGGGGTTCCCTGTTGTTGACGCGGCTACTGATTTCGTACCACACGCCCTGTTTCAGCATTCTTAAATGTCTCATGCAAATATATGGGCGCTTGCCCGCGTTTTGCTTTAACATACGGAGAAAAAGTGGAAAGGAGCCGAACCGGAAACGCCGACTCGTGGCGCGGCGGGGTATCTTGTAAGCGCCGTGTCAAATAAGAGCTTCTATCGGCTGCGGAAATTTATCATCTGCGGTGGTTTGCATAGCAAACCTTGTTTGCCCGCAAACCCGTCTAATGCCATTTTTTGTAGTTGCTACCCACCCTAACCGCCACAAAAAGCGTCAAACTGTTTTGCCTAACCTGATAAGGAAGGATAGGGCGGGAGGGCATCCCCCACTGCGAGTGAACCTCCCCGACGCAAGCGGCGGGGTATTAGACCCCACTGCGAATAAAATTGGCAGGTTCCGAAAGAGTGACCGCGCCGTCTATCCATATATGCTTACGAAGGCCCTCCTCCGTTGCTGTGCGGGCCGTAATTACGCCGCCCGGCTGTTTTACCGGCACCACGGTGTCCTTACTGTTCATTTTTTCAAAACTATAACAAGCAAAGGCGGCGGTGCCGGAACCGCAGCTCGACTCGAACACGAGGGTTTTTGTCGCGTACACATAGACGGCGGGACGCATGATTTTTTTTTCCGTGTCGTAAAACATCACCCCCAAAGCGTCAGTTTTGCCTAGCCGCGCCTCGAACAGCGTCTTTATTTTAAAAAATGTTATTCTATCCGGCGCGGTGTCTTCAGCGATGACATGGCTTATGCCGCCGAAACGGTACACCGGTAAAGTTTTGTCGTCAAAAACGAGTGTGCCGCCTGTCTCAGGCGGCGGGATAGCGGCGGCGGCCGTGCCGTTCTCGCAGTCGACATCAACCGCGACCGGGCGCGGCGCACCACTCACCTCGACTGTGAATTTTCGCCTTCCGCGAAGCCCTTTCTCTCGCGCTACAAACAGGCCGAAAGCGCGCGCCGCGTTGCCGCAAAATTCGCCGCCCATCATAGTAAGCCGCCACAAACCCTTCTCCGATTCGGGCGCGTAAACGAAGCCTGCCTGCTCGGCCCGCAGTTCCTTGTCCCCAAGTATTATTTCCGCCGCCCTTGCCCGTTCCGCCGCATCCAGTCCCCCGCCGTTCAACACAAAAATCGTGATGTTTCCGGCAGGAACAGCCTTAACAATATCCAGAATTTGCATTACTGTTATTATATTGCAGGCAGCTCGCCGCGCAAAGATGGCGGCGGTTTTCCATTTGAAACGCAAGGAGTATTTATGGGTCACAGGATATGTCTGTTGCTGGCGGACGGGTTTGAAGAGGTCGAGGCGCTCACGCCGGCGGATTATCTCGCTCGTGCCGGGGTCGATGTCGTGACGGTTTCGACGGGTAGGGAGCGGGTCGTCAAGGGTTCGCACGGTATAAGGGTGTCTGCGGATATGACGGCGGCTTCCGCGCCCGCAGCGCCGGATTGGGACGGGCTTATTTTGCCGGGCGGGATGCCGGGGGCGGCGAACCTTGCCGCTTGCGCCGAAGTTCTCGCGTTGCTGCGAAGGGCTGCGGAGGTTTCCGCGCTGATATGCGCGATATGCGCGGCCCCGGCCCTCGTGCTTGCGCCGGCGGGGATACTGGACGACCGCGCCTGGACCTGCTATCCGGGTATGGAAAAGAACGCGGGCGGCGCGGCGAAGAACTGGAGGGCCGAGCGGGTTGTCGTTGACGGGAACGTGATCACTAGCCGTGCGGCGGGTACCGCGGGGGAATGGTCGCTTAAAATCATCGGGAAGCTGTTGGGGGAAGAGGCAGCCGCCGGCGTGGCGCGGGCCGTCCTCCTGGCTTAAGGGGAAAAGGACGGGCGTAGGCTGGAGGCGCCGTCCCGATGCGCCGCCAGCAGTTCCGCGATCTCTTCGCGCGCTCGGTCGGAAAAATACTGGCGGTCTTTGCCGAATTCCGCATTCGCTGTCTTTATCGCTTTGCCGAAAGAAACGTAAACGGGGCCCGGATGTACCCACTTTGTTTTTTCAAAGGCTTCGTAAGAACCTGTCAGCGCGACGGGCACTATGTCCGCCCCTGAGTCTGTCGCCAGGTGAAACGATCCCGCTTTGAACGGCAGCAGTCCCCGCCCACGGCTGCGTGTGCCTTCCGGGAATATCGCCATGGAATACCCTTTCTTTATCTTCGCTATTCCCCGGTGTATCGCGTAAAGCGATTTGCGCGGGTTGTTCCTGTCCATGCAGATTCCGCCCAGCAGTAATAGCCACAGGTTGATGAACGGGACGTACATGATCTCTCTCTTTGATATGAAGCCAAAGGGGCGTCCGACCGCGGTGAAAAGTAGCAGTATGTCGAGTATGCCGGAATGGTTGCAGACGAAGCATAGTCCGGTTTTTCCTCTGGGCGGGATGTTTTCCGTGCCGCTCACCGTGAGTTTAAAGCCCGTGCAAAAGATTATGCAGAGCGATATGCTTCTTATCGCTTTGTACATCAGTTCGGACGATGTTTTACGCAGTCCCATCAGGCTTGTTAAGCCCAAAAACACCGCCACCGGTATGATTGTCGCGGAGGCGACGGTGACGACGAAAAAAGTGTAGGCGGTTATAAAGAATCTTTTTACCATGACGCTTCTGCCTTTATGTTTTTGCCATCGGCTGTATGTAAACAAAGCTTACGGAAACTTCGTTTTGACTCACCGCCTGATGGTCGGATCCCGCTTCTTCCACCGTTTCAGGCTTCATGTTGTTGAAACCGATTCTGGACCAGCCTGTTTCCATCAGTTTTACGCTTATGTTGTCAGTGTAACGTCGTCTGGACGGGAAGGTGGTAAGCGGCGCGTCCGGCAGATTCTTTGTGTTGGGTATATTGACATTTATGAAGACTTCGTCATTCCAGTTTTTTATCAGTTTATCAAGGTGCCGGGCCGACCACGACGCGGCCTCGTCCCAAAAATACTTAGGGCTGCCGGCAAGGGAAAACGCGACCGACGGAATGCCGTGCAGCGCCCCTTCCCGCGCCGCCGCCGCCGTGCCGGAAAATATTATGTCCGTGCCCAGGTTGCAGCCGGCGTTTATCCCCGAAACGACCGCGTCCACCCTGAATTTTATTCCGCCCGAAAGCACGGCGGTTATGCAGTCTACCGGGGTTCCGGCGCATATCCATGTGTCTGCGGCTATCTCTTTTATGTCGATGTGCCCGGCGGCAAGCGACATGGAGTGCGAGGCTCCGGAACGTTCCCTGTCGGGCGAAACCATCAGTACCCTGTGCCCCAGAGTGCGCAGCGCGGACACCAGCCTTATGACGCCTTCGCACTGATAGCCGTCATCATTACTCGCAAGAATGTTCATGCCGACATTCTACTTCAAATACTTTTTGTAAACAACCGTTTCGTCGTTCACTCGGACTTTAAGGATATTGGCGTCATCAAGCTTATGCCGGAGCAGTTCTTCATACATATCAGGTTCATGCATGATGAAAATACTGTTGAAAACATATAGAATGTCAAAGCCGCCTTGTGGAGAATAAAGCGGCATATCAGGGTAACCGTAATACGCGGCAATATCCGGCGCGTTATCCAGCATGGCCGATTTGTATTCAGGGTGAGACGCCGCGTCCTTTGCGATATATTCACGGGCCTCTTTGTACGCTTCCGTTCCACCGCCGGGTATCGAAGCGCTTCCGCCGCCGTCATACCGCGTTTCCGACAAGGCGGAACTGAACGCCCAAACAAGAAATACGGATAAAAGCCGTAACATCATTACTATTACAAAGGATCATTAACGCCTAAAAACTTAAACGTCTTTATCAACACATAATAAATAGAAGGCTGTAGCCAGGGCCGCATCCGCGCGTTAAATTCCCATGCAAGTTCGGATTTGTCCGTGCTGCCAAGTTTGTAATTGGCAAACTCTATCGCTTGAAAATACTCGTAGGGATGATAAATTCCGGCGGAGAAAAAAAGCCGTTACCGACAAAAAAAATCAGCGACACCAAAATCCACGGACGCAGGAATTTCATCCAGGCCTTATCATTAATGCCGGCGCTACGTAAAATCATGTTCGCTGTATTATACGGTCCTTTTTTCCGCATACAAAACCATCCGTATAAAAATACGGTATTTTCACGCTGTTTTTACGGCTTTTTGATCCGCCAATATACTTTCGATAAGCCATTTTGATACCAGAATTATGCCTGTCAACATTACTACCGAAAGATGTGTGAGTGTAAAAAGATGAACGCCACACAAATATCCAAAATATGTAGATATGGCCGGCATAATTACAAGGAAAGACAAATAAAACCTTTTTGGATTGACCAATGAAAAAAGTAGAACGGCAATTT
>JAISLM010000011.1 GCA_031290855.1 Spirochaetaceae bacterium | reverse complement strand
GACATCGCCGCCGGCATAAACCTGAATTTCCAGATAAACGAAACGATACGCCTTAAAAATGACGAGCTTGGAAGCGCGGACTTTATGGAAATACTAAGCGGGGCCGGAAATTTTGACATAGAAGGCGGTAAGGACGTGACAGCGACCCGCCTTACCGCGTCCCTTTCCAAAAAATTCCTCCGCGATGAGCTTGAAGTCCGCGCCGCCTTTGTTTGGGACATCGAAGACAAGGACTGCCTTGTGATGCCGGCGCTTATATGGACGAAAGGCGACGTAAAGCTCAGCTGCTCAGGCGGCATCTTTGGCGGCGAGAAATCGGGACAGCTCGGTGAGTACCGGGGGAACAACTTTGTGAAGCTCAAGGTAACGTATATGTTTTGAAGCGCCTTTCTACGGGAATTTGCATAAAAATGCGTTGGACTTGTTCGATAACCCGGTTGCTTATCGAAAAAATCCAGGCAAAATGCGGAGCATTTTGCTGTTTTTAAGCGCTTGTTGTTCAGAAACTTTAGTTTCTGAACAACGCTATTAACAAAAGTGATTCATTGAAATACCGTCACTATTTAAGAAGGAAGCGGACTTTTTGTAAACGGCGCCCCGCCGTTTTGCGGCGGCTTGACCGGGTAGATATAATCTTGTAGCCTGATTCGAAATGATACATGTATACACGGGCGACGGTAAGGGCAAGACTACCGCGGCGGTCGGGCTCGCCGTCAGGGCGGCGGGCAGCGGCGGAAAAGTTGTTTTTGCCCAGTTCATTAAGTCGATGCCCTCCGGCGAGCTTGCGCCGCTTGAAAAATTGGGAATCACCGTTATCCGCTCCCGGACACGGTTTGGATTTACGTTTCAGATGGACGCAGCTACAAAGGAACTTTGCGGCAATGAACAGCGGCGCATTTTGGACGATGCCGCCGCCGCCGTGCGGCAGCAGGGCGCGGCTATGCTTGTGCTGGACGAGGTTTTGGACGCGCTCGGCGCCGCGGTGCTGGACGAGGACAGCCTTCGCGCCCTACTTCGGTCGCCGGGCATAGACTGCGAGATCGTTCTTACGGGGCGTCCGGTGCCGGACTGGCTTGCGGAGGCCGCCGACTACCATTCCCATGTAAAAAAGATAAAGCACCCGTTTGACAGGGGCGTGAAAGCCCGCGACGGGATAGAGAGATGAACGCTTGATTATCTTTATTAGCGGCGGGGTAAAATCAGGTAAATCGGGCCGGGCGTTAAAGCTGGCCCGCGAATGGAAGAGGCCGGTTTCGTTCATAGCGACGGCGGAGGTCCTTGATGACGAGATGAAGGAACGGATTGAACGTCACAAGGCCGAACGGGAGGGACTTGGATTTACGACGCTTGAAGAGCCGCTGGAACTGGCCGCCGCCCTCGCGCTAAGCGGCGGGTATGTTCTTGTGGACTGCCTTACGATGTGGGTAAACAACATCATGTATCACGGGCGCGAGGCGGATTTTACGAAGATGCTGGACGCCTTCATCGAAGGGCTGACGGGCAAAGACGCCTGCATCGTCGTAAGCAACGAGACCGGTTTTGGCAACATACCGGCGGACGAGCTTACCCGCCGCTACAACCTGATTCTTGCCGAAGCGAACCGGAAAATCGCGGCGGCGGCGAATCACGTCGAATTGATGGTGGCCGGCCTCCCGCTTACCGTTAAATGACGGTTTGTTTACCGCGGAGCGGCCTGTCCGTCAGTTGTTTTTCCTGAGTTCCTCAATAGATTTCTTAAAAATCGAAAACGTATCTTTTTGTTTTTCCACCCAAAAAACAGGCTTCAGTTTGTCTGTTCCGGTGTTCCGGAAAAGTATTTCGGTATCCGTTTTGTAAGCGACGCTGTTTTTACCGCACAGGTAGCTGTCAAGCACCGTCACTATCGCGAGTACAAAAAATATGAGCGAGGCGTTGGTTTTCTGATTCTTTCCAAGCAAGATGTTAAGCCTTTTGGACAGGGGATTCTCCACCTGAAAATTGTATTCCGCCCAGGGGTTTTCGATACCCATTACCATCACATTGCCGAAAGCTCCGCCGCTTTTGTTTGCCTCTTCTATCGCAACGGCGCATTCCGCCAAATCTTTGCGCAGGCGGCGCGCCATGGCATAGAGCGCGACAACATCTTTTTTCAAAAAGGAAGGCGGCGTAAGCGGCGTATACTCGTAGTTGGGCAAAAAATAGTAGCGCCTTATCCAGTGAATATCCGCAGCGATGTTCATCGCGTATGTTGAACTCCTTTTCTGGGCCGAATATTCAAAATAATGCGCGTATTCATAGATGAGCGGAAGATATTTTTTTTCAAAACTCTCCAAAATGACGGTATGCCAGTCGTCAACAATTCCGTTCAGCGAATTCGCGTTCGGCGCGCCGGTAAAATTTATGTAACGAAAGCCGTAAAGAAGTTCCTCGATTATCTGCGACAGGATCAGCGCAAGATGGGCGGGGTCCTCCGGCGCGATCAATTCGCCGTTTTTCTTAATTTCAAAAACATCCGCGAAATACGGATAAAAATCCGGAAATTCGTCAAGCTTTTTCCAGGGCGCCTGCGGAAACAGGGCTTCAAGTATTTGTATACCTTGTTCAAAGGCCCGTTCTTCGGCGGCGTCCGGTTCCAGCCGTCTGTTCCGCTTCGCCTGCCCGTCATCCTCGATATCGTACATACCGGTTTCAACGGCCTCGCCGTCATCTAACGTGCCGGATACGGCTTCACCTTCGTCCCGCGCCGCTTCGCGGTACGCATCCACATCGCTTGTTTTTACGGAATCCGGTGATATTTTATCCGATTCCCCAAGTCCCAAAAACATCCTGTAGTTTTCTTCGTTTTCGATGAAAAATGATTCGTATTGCTGGTAATAGGGCGATATGGTTTTCATCAAAAGCGGATACAGCAAATAGCGAAGCTTCAAGCATACAAACTGCCACGATTTAACGGCGTCGGCTATCCTGCCGCTCAGCTTTTCGGTTTCCTTCGTAGGATTTTCCAGAAAAATAATTTCGTATAAAACCTGAAACGCCCTCCTGATATCGTTTTCAGAATCCAGTTTTTCCATGATGTATATCGGTTTGTAAATTTCACGCAAAACAGATTCAAAGTCGCCGACGGAAACATCACGCGGACGCGATTGAAGCCTGGCTATTTCAGCGGCAATAACGTCGATTCTCCATTGGCGTATCGTATTCAGAATGTTAAACGCCGTGCGGGACGAGCTTTGCAGTTTCCCGCCCAGTTCGGCGTTGCTGCGCGGGAATAACAGGCGTGTGGACGTTACAAGGCGCTCAAGTTGCCCGTAGTATTCGTTCAGGGAATACTTAACAAACCATTGGCTTACCCTGTCATGCGGGGCATTAAAAAAAGAAAGCCGTGATACCAGAACCTGCGTAAAAGTTTTTATTCCGAAACCGCCGGCGCATACGTCCATCTTTACGCGCTCCCTGTACGCCGGCGCGGACGGCTTTTGAAATTTCGGCATTACCGAAACAGGCGCTTTTTCGTTATCACCCGCAGGAGCAAGCTCGACAAAACGTTTCGGTTTGGCGGACGCACTTTTTGAGAGGGATGGAGGGCCCTTATCTTTTTTTCCGCGGGAATACCTCAAACGGCCCTGAGATTCGGAGGAGATGCCGGGGGTTTTTTCTTCGCCAATCTCGCCGCCCAGCAGCTTCTGCATACGCAACGCCTCTTTTTCATCTATGGGCCCCAGCCTTTTCTTTACATTGGAAAGTTCGCCTGGCTCGTAAACGGTCTTTTTCCCCATATTAACCTCGTAACCTCGCCTGCCGCCTTCAAAACTAGCAGCGGTTTTGACGCGGCGCCGCTTTAAGCGTCCGCTTTTAAAAACCGAAGCTTGAAAATCCTGTCGAGCTTTTCCCAAAACCCGGTTGGTTTTGAGAAAAGCTTCCGAAAAAGCGGTCTAACCGGACTAAGGCCCGCTTTTTCATATAAATCTAAGGCAGCCGGACAAGCAAAGCTTGTCTCCCAAGCAAAGCTTGTCACCCAAGCAAAGCTTGTCTCCCAAAAACTGAAGTTTTGGGAAAGCCTCTGTCATACCCTGAATTTAAAATTTGCCAGAATGCCCGTAACATTCCTGACAGGGAGCTTTTCGCCCGTCTGTGTGATCAACGCTCCGTTGAACAGACCGACGGAATATCTCTGCTCTATGCTGATAAAAAAGAAATCCATCGGCGTATTTGTATCTTCCACCAATTTGAAATTCAAGTCAATCATACCCTCTATATCCTGAATCAAAAATTCGCCGTACTCCGCCTCGGTTATGCGTACCGGCGGCAGCGGCGTCAGGCTGCCGTCAAGCCATAGCGCGTTTTCGTTGGTCACGTTAAGTTTTCTGACGATATTTTCACCCAGGCTAAAACCGAAACGCCGCCCCTTCGAGTCAAAACCGAAAGCGCGGCAGTTAATATAATTCGAGCGGTACGGAATAAAGCCTTTGCAGTCACGAAACAAAGCGCCGGACGATTCGCCGCTCAGCGTCACGGCGGTGTCCCCCCAAACGATACTGCCTTCGACGCCGGAAAAATTTTTAAAGACGTACATCGAACGGTTTTCCGCGATAAAAATATTTGCCGCAAGAGGCGTCGAGTTTTTAAGGTCGAAGTCAAACACAAGATCCGCCTTAAAAAGCGGCCGCTCTATCGCGGAGTCTATCGACAGGTTCAGCGTTATCCTGCGGGAAACAAAACAGTTGTGTATACAGAATGAAACCCCGCCGCAGGCCCCTTCGATAACGTTATCGTTCAAACTTTGCGGCATTCTCCATGACGAAAACGGGCAGGTCTTAAGGACGTGCATGCTTTCCCCGTTTTGTTTATTCCAAAAAAATATTTCCGCAAAACAAAAAACTTTCATGTTTGCGATAACGATTTCCAGCAGGACCTCGTCGTTCTGTACCGTAAAGGCCTGCCATTCTTTCAGGCGAAAATCCAAAATCCAGGCCGGAAGCGGAATCCGGTAAGGCCTGGCTACAGCCAGCAGGTTTACCCTTTCAAAAGGGCTTGTCCATGTTCCCTGTAACGGTTTTCCGGCCTTGACCGGCTCGTCCGCCTGAGGCAGCAAATGGCGTGTATACATCGTTAAAAGTATACAGCCGCCTGTTGTCTGTTGATAGTACGGGCGGGTGAACGTGCTTACGGAGAAGGAAATCCGCAGGGAACAGAGCGCGAATGAACCTCCCCGCCGCAGGGCGGCGTGGGAGCAGACCCCACTGCGAATAAAAACGCCAAGCGTTTTTCAAAATCATCCCGTCTCCTCGCGGCAATCGGGGTGTTGTCCATTCAAAACGCGCAAGGGATAGAAGCGGAATAACCGCCGCGCGGTTATTTTCGGAGTTTTGCTTTGCAAAACTCCAACTTGGAATACAGGGAAGGGGTTTAATCGTTTCACGGTGCGGGAGATTTAACCGCTTCACGGTTTGTGAGGAATTGGAGCGGATAGCCCGGTCCGGCGCTTGCGCCGGATGCGCCCAATACAAACCCGGCATTCGGCCTACTCATTATTCGCAAAGTCTGGTTTAATACCGCGCCGAACCTTAGGTTCGCGCTTGCCGTGCGGAGGCTCATTAATTGTTCGTTGTCGGGTCGGGGACGGCGTTAAGGGACGTGGTGATTGGCGGGCGGACGTTTAACAAGGGGACGGCTTCCGCTATAATTAGGGCATGAAAAGACGATTGATAGCGCCCTCAATACTGGGCGCGGACTTTGCTAACATCGGAAAGGCCGTTGACGAGATAGCCGCTTCGGGCGCGGACTGGATACACATGGATGTGATGGACGGTAACTTCGTCCCGCCGATAACTTTCGGGGCAAAGATGGCCGTGGATTTGCGGGGCAGAACGGCGCTCCCTTTTGACGTGCACCTGATGACGCGCACGCCGGAAAACCACGTTCCGGACTTTGCGGCGGCGGGAGCGGACTACATCACGTTCCACCTGGAGGCGGCGATCCACGCGCACCGCGTCGCGGAGGGCATCCACGCGCTAGGACGGAAGGCGGGAGTCAGCATCGTGCCTTCCACGCCGGTGTCTTCCCTCACGAGCCTCCTCCCCTTCGTCGACCTCGTCCTGGTTATGACCGTGAACCCCGGCTACGGCGGGCAGACCTGCATCAGGGGATGCTTTTCCAAGGTGAAGGAACTGTCGCGACTGCGGCTGGCGGAGGGGCTCGGTTTTCTGGTGTCGGTGGACGGGGGGATCAACGAGGAGACGGCACGGGAGGCCGCCGCCGGCGCGGACGTGCTGGTAACAGGTTCAGCGTTCTTCACCGCCGCAGACAAGGCGGCCTTCGTAGAAAAACTGCGCGGCTAGGCGGCGGTATGTCGGTACTGCAAAACTTCATCGTGTTCGAGGGCGGCGACGGCAGCGGCACAAGCACCCAACTTGAACTGCTGAAAAGACGATTCGGGAAGGAGGACGCCCTCTCACCTCCCGTCATTTTTACATTCGAGCCGACGGACGGCGCCGTAGGGCGGCTCCTCCGAGCCGCCCTGCGCGGCGAGCCACGTTTACACGGCGAGACTATGACGCGTCTCTTTTCCGCCGACCGTGCCGAACACCTGTACGGAGAAGGCGGCATCGTCGAAGCGGCGGAGCGTGGCAGCCTCGTAATCTGCGACCGCTACACCCTTTCTTCGCGCGTATACCAGGGACTGGAGTGCGGCGACGGACTACCGGCAGCGCTGAACGGCGGCTTCCCCGCGCCGGAACTACTTTTGTTCTTCGACATAGACCCGCGCCTGGCTCTACTACGCCTGGAAACACGTACCCAAAAAGACGTCTACGAAAGTTTGGACTTCCAACTCCGCGTCCGCGAGCGCTACCTGGGACTGCTCGATTCGTGCCGCGCCGAAGGCAGCCGCGTCGTCGTGATCGACGCCTCCGCCCCGATAGACGCCGTAGCGGAGGCGGTATGGCAAAACATCAGCCTGCTCCCGGTGATGCCCCGCCAGCGGGGTTCATGCATTGCATCCAGTATGAAAAAGGCGATTAATTGAGGCTGTTCCAAAACTTCATTTTTGGGGAGACAAGCTTCGCTTGTCCAGCAACCTTTAAAAAACGCGGTTTTGCAAGGTTTTAGCCTGAAAAACCGCAAGAGCCTGGGCCAAAACCGTGCGCTTTAGCGCACAGTCAATTAGTTTTGGGACAGGCTCAATTAACAAGAAAGTTTCCGCCGCTTTTAATTACCGGCATCTCCTTTGGACTTCCTCCTTGTTCATTATTCGCAAAGTCTGGTTTAATACCCCGCGGCTTGCCGCGGCTCACGTAAGGCAAAGTCTACAAAGATTTGGTATTAAACCAGACGATATTATAAACTTCCTTACAGAACGAGCCTCC
>JAISLM010000010.1 GCA_031290855.1 Spirochaetaceae bacterium | reverse complement strand
ACCGCATAGCGGTTTGCCGCAGACGCTCGACGCTGTTTTGTGGCGTTTAGAGTTGGTAGCGCCTACAAAAAAGTGTTATTAGACGGGTTTGCGAGCAAACAAGGTTTGCTATGCAAACCACCACAGATGATAAATTTCCGCAGTCGATCGAAGCTCTCGATTCTGCATCACTTACAAGATACCCCGCCGAACCTTCGGTTCGCGCTGGTGTGTGTGTGTGAAGGCAATGGAGAAACCCGCCGGGGGCTGGCACACCGCCGGGGCGGCGGCGGGTTACTTTGCCGGGGATTTGGCATATCCTTAAAGGGCTACGGTTAGAGGGAACGGAATATGAGTTATGCTGGTAATGAAAGGCTGCGCCGCCTGCTGTACGCGAAGATTGACGAGTGTGCGGGAGGGTGCGCGGGGCCGGAGGCGCGGGAGCTTTTGACGCTGGGTGATTTGCAGCGGGAGCTTGACGAAAACGGCGCCCGGATGCCGGGGTTCTCCACCGCAAAACGAATAAGGGAATGGACGCGGGGAACGAGCGACGCGGCGTATACGATAACCTGCGACGAATTAAGCAGCGAATGTTTTTTGCGCGTGGAATTTTATAAAAACAGATTCGCGGTCGACCGCGCCAGTTTTTATATTCGCTTTTATGATACAAAGTCCCAGCACCGGTTTATAGACGAAAGCGGGATAGGCCTTATATACAGGCTGCTTGAAAACTTCAAGAATATCGCGGAGGAATACGTAAAACTGCGCGGCGAAATTGAGCGGAACGAAAAATTGCGCCGCCTTACGATAAACAGCATAGAAACATGGCTTGCGCTTATATGCAAAAATATTTCTCTGCCGTATCACATTGTTAAAATGGAAAGTCAGGCGGCGCTTTACCTGCTGCTGCGGAACGGCAGGCAGTTGGAAATATACATACCGTACAATAACTTTCAACAGATATTGTCCGGGCTGGAAGATACGATCAACAAATACGCGGCCCTGCAAGACGGCTCTGCGGCAAAGGTTTTAATATCAAACCGTTCAAACAGCATACGCTGGAAAAACACGGATTAGGAAATGGATTTGTTGACATAACAATACCTGGGAATTGTTTATTCGCAGTGGGGGCTGCTCCCCCGCCTTATCCTTCCTCATTGGGGTAAAAAGGGCGGTAAAACGCCAGGCAAAACAGCTCGGCGCTGTTTTGTGGCGCTTAGAGTGGGTAGCAACTACAAAAAAATGGTAATAGACCCCACAGGTGATAAATTTCCGCATCCGATCGAACCTCGTAGACAATGCATCGCTTACAAGATACCCCGCCGTTCTGCGCTAAACCTGACCCACAATTCGGATTTCAGGGCAGACGTATCCCCTGGGCGGGCTCGGTTTGGAGAGGAAATGGCGGTTGCTGCGGTTCTCCGGGCGGGTTATGCCGCTTATCCGGACGCCGGGGCAACAGGAAGGGGGTATAGTCGGGAAAACGCGGCCCTGGACGCCCGTTTCCCGCGATGGGGTCTGACCCCGTCGTGCGCCGGCGGGGTTCCCGCCGCCGCTCGTCCGGCGAGGCGGCGCATGGTTACGGGTCTGACTCCACGGGCCGGGGAGGCCGCCGCCTCCCCCGCCTCCCCGCCGTCCGGCGGCTCCCCTACCAGAATCCGCGACCGGTCACGGTCGCCCCACAGGTGTCCCGTCCGTCCATTGTCACGGTTGTACCTAATGGCGACGGTCTGCTTCAGCCATGTCATTATAGCGGGCAGTTCGAACCCGTCCGCGGGCCTGATGTAAAAGGCCAGCCGGTCACCGGCGAGGCTCAGCCCCCGGACCGCGAAGGTAAACCTGTGCGCGGTCTCCCGGAACACACGGTCGAACAGCGCCGGGGCCCGGCCCCCGCGGAACAGGGGTTCCCTGTTGTTGACGCTGGTACGGATTTCGTACCACACGCCCTGTTTCAGCATTCTTAAAGTTCTCATGTAAAATATATGTGCGCTTGCCCGCGGTTTGCTTTAACATACGGAGGAAAAACAGAAAGGAGCCGAAGCGTAAAGGACCTTCCGGCGGAGCGGCGGGGGGCTTTTCGTCAGGTAAAATTCTTTGGGGTCAGGTTTAGGGCAAGCGCGAACCTAAGGTTCGGCGGGGTATTAAACCAGACTTTGCGAATAAACCGATCCGTTAGCCAGGCGCCCAATCAGCCTGAACGTTTTGGAGGAAAGCCACTGGCGGGACGGTCAGCGATTAGTGGCTGGGGAGGACGGCGGTAAGTGAAAGCTGCGAAAACCCTCTCGGCAGTCAGCCGTACTTTTCATTTTTACCGCTTTGGGTGAAAGCTGCTGGCCGCCAGCGCTTCGAGTGTAGCGTCAATATCCTTTTCCTTTGTTCCGCTTCCAAAGCTGAAGCGGACAGTCCCGCCCGGAAACGTACCGGAGCTGCGATGCGCCAAAGGTGAGCAGTGGAGTCCGCTGCGGGTAATGATGCCGTACTTTTCAAATAAATGCCGCGAGACCTCCCCGGCGTCGTATCCCCGGACAACAACCGAAACGAGCGGTACGCTGAGGGCCGGATCAAGGGTTCCGCAGGGTCTCAGATTTTTTATTCCCGCCAGCCCCGACAAAAAACGCGCCGAAAGCCCGCGCTCGCGATCCCGTATCTTTTCCACGCCGGTGCGTAAAATCTCCTCTACGGACGCGGCAAGGCTCAGTATACCGATCGTGTTTTGTGTGCCGGGCTCGAACCGGTCCGGCATGAAATCAGGCATATCAAGAGAGTGTGAGGCGCTGCCGGTACCCCCGCTCATCCAGGGCCGCATCTCGCCGGAAGCTGCTTCCCCTATAACGAAACCGCCCGTACCCGCAAGTCCCCCCAGCCCTTTGTGGCCGGCAAACACAAGCACATCGCAGCACTTACCCATTGTAAAGGGGAGGATGCCGCCGGTCTGCGCCGCGTCCAGGATGGTAAGGACACCGTGTTCACGGGCAATCCTGAAAGATTCTGTTACGGGCAGTATAGTACCGAGGACGTTTGACGCGTGGGTCATAACGAGCAGCCTTGTGTTTTTTTTAATTGCATTTCGGACTTTTTCGGCGTCCAGCGAACCGTCCGGGCCGCATTGGAGCCAGTCAAGCTCTATCACGCCGTTTTTGCGAAGGTTTTCAAGAGGGCGGGCCGCCGCGTTGTGTTCCACACTCGTGGCCAAGACATGGCCGCCCTGCCTGACAAGGCCGTGTATGACCATGTTGAGCGACTGTGTCGCGCCGCTTGTGAATATCACTCTCAAGGGGTCGTCTACTTCAAAGAGTCCGGCGATTGCCCTGCGTGCCCGCAGGGCAATCGCTTCCGCCTCCAAACCTTCAAAATTACGCCCGGCGTTAAGGTGTACCCCGCCCAAATATTCACAAAGCTCTTTGACCACCGCAGGGGACAATGCCGGAGAAGTGGCGGCGTAATTCGCATATACCGCCATATTATAGGGTAATCACGGCGGACGCGTTTGCCAGTTTGTTTGTTATGTTCATCATATCCGTGATGCTTCCTACCGCGAGGGCTTCGGTCAGCTTATAGAAGTTGGCGCAGGTCCCGCAGGTATTTATCTCCGTCCCCCCTTCTTCCAGCGTTTTTAAGTCGTCCACAGTGTTTGCTCCTTCCGTGGTGAGATGCGCGCCGCCGTTCAAAAATATAACGGCTTCCGGCCTCGGATTTAACTGTGTAA
This sequence comes from Spirochaetaceae bacterium, assembly GCA_031290855.1. Taxonomy (GTDB): domain Bacteria; phylum Spirochaetota; class Spirochaetia; order Treponematales; family Breznakiellaceae; genus JAIRMY01. The sequence continues at coordinate 7,401 of JAISLM010000010.1, read as the reverse complement.
GTGAAAATATGAAACCCTTGATTAGCAAGCGCCCAAGCTCCTCGGATCCCCTGCCCATGCTGTCTGAAGTTACTAGAACCACCGGCCCCTTCCGTCCGCCCCCTTCGGCAACCGGAGAAACCGCCGGAACCTTGTCCAAAACCCGGTCTCCGTCTTTTAGGATTGTAACCGTATACCTGCCTTCCCCGTCTTCGACATAAGAAAAGCCCCAGAGCAAGCCCTTTGCCATCTTTTCGAGATTCTGAACCGCGACAAAATTGTCCACGATCACCGCCACACCCGCCGCGTCCTTTTCGGCGAGGGCTTTCTTTGCGTTAACCACTGGAATAGGACAGGGTTTTCCACGCATATCCAACGTTTCCATAATACGTCTCCTTATAATGATATTGAGTGTATGCCAAAATGTCATATTTGGTAATACCAGCCGGCAGTGATCCCAGGTTTACCCCGTAATCGTTGATGAAGTCCCAATCCCGGACAAAGAAAAAAAAACTCCCGCCGGGATTCATGAATGGCATGGCGCAGGGCGGCCTGCGTAAGGTAAAAACATACCACACCGCCGCGCGGTTAGCCAGGCGCACTTTTCATACCTAATGCAATGCAGGAAGGCCGCCGGGTTGAACTTATCACCCGTTAACAACACGCGGTATTAAAAAAGTTGACGGCTAAGGGTTTACGGCGTACACTGAAATAACAAAATTCCTTGAAAGGAGATAAAGTATAATGAATACAGTTATCGATCTAAGCGTTGTTGACGACGTTGTTAAGGTTTGGGGCGCGAAACCCGGCTCGATCATCCCGATCTTGCAAGGGGTGCAGGAGAAGTATAACTACCTGCCGCCCGAAACCTTTCCCTATGTGGCAAAAAAACTGGGCGTAAGCGAGGCCCGGATTTATGGTGTTGCCACATTTTACGAGAATTTTTCTTTGCAGCCAAAGGGAAAATTCATCATCAAGGTTTGCGACGGCACGGCCTGCCATGTCCGCAAATCGATTCCCAACCTTGAACGTCTGCGTGCGGAGTTGGGGCTTTCTGAAAAGAAGATTACTACCGACGACCTCGGCTTTACCGTCCAGACGGTGGCTTGCCTCGGCGCTTGCAGCCTTGCGCCCGCGTTGATGGTTTCGGGCGGGGTTCCGGAGAAGGTCTACGCCAACTTAACCCCGGATGGTGTCGTAGCCGTTCTTAACGAACTTAAAACAAAGTTGTAGGGGGTCAAAATGTCAAAACTAACTAGCAGAGACGCATTACAAAAGGTGCGGGCAACGTACAAGAAGGCGCTTGACGCGGAAAAACGCAAGATCCTTGTATGCGCGGGCAACGGGTGTATCGCTTCCGGATCGCTGGAAGTGTACGCGAAGATTGCCGAAGTGATCAAATCAAAGAACATTAAGTGTTCTCTTGAGTTGAAAGAAGAACCGGGACATCCGGCCGGCCTCAAAAAGGGCGGCTGTCCAGGGTTCTGTAATCAGAGTGTTTTGGTGCTTGTCGAGCCTGAGGGCTGGCTGTACACGAAGGTTAAGCCGGAAGACGCGGAAGAGATCGTCGAAACGACAATAAAGGGCGGAAAGCCTGTCGAGCGTCTCGCTTACAAGGGGCCGGACGGCAAGCCGATCCTTAAAAAGGCGGAAATCCCGTTCTACAAGAAGCAGACACGTATAGTCCTTGAGCAGTGCGGCGAGATCGACGCGGAAAACATCAAGGAATACCTTGCGGTCGGCGGTTACAGCGCCTTTGAAAAAGTGTTGTTCGATATGACGCCGGAAGCGGTCTGCAAAGAGGTAGCCGACAGCAACCTTCGCGGAAGGGGCGGCGCGGGTTTCCCCGCCGGGCAGAAGTGGGGCGACACGCTGAAGGCCCAGGGTTCCCCCAAGTACGTGGTCTGTAACGGCGACGAGGGCGACCCCGGCGCTTTCATGGATCAGTCTGTAATGGAAGGCGTTCCCCATCAGATGATAGAGGGTATGCTGATCGCGGCAAAAGCGATAGGCGCAAGCCAGGGCTACATCTATGTCCGCGCCGAATATCCGCGCGCGGTCGCCCGCCTCCAGCTCGCTATCAAGCAGGCTACGGAGATGGGACTTTTGGGCGAGAAAATCCTTGGCACGGACTTCAGCTTCAACCTGGTGATATACCGGGGCGCGGGGGCGTTTGTCTGCGGCGAAGGTTCCGCGCTGATGGGCTCGATCGAAGGCCGGCGCGGTATGCCCCGTGTCAAGCGTTACCGCTCGACAGAACGCGGCCTGTACGAAAAGCCGACAGTGCTTAACAACGTCGAGACTTACGCTAATGTGCCGCTGATCATAAACAGGGGCGCGGCATGGTACAAAGGCGTAGGCCCCGCGACCAGTCCCGGCACAAAGACCTTTGCCCTCACAGGCAAGATCGTAAATACCGGCCTAATCGAAGTGCCGATGGGGACAAAGCTCCGCGAGATAATCTACGACATTGGCGGCGGCATTCAAAACGGCAGGAAGTTCAAGGCGGTACAGATTGGCGGGCCTTCGGGCGGATGCCTCACGGAAGCCGACCTCGATATGCCGCTGGATTTCGACTCGGTGCCCAAGGCGGGGGCCATCATCGGTTCCGGCGGACTGGTCGTAATGGACGACACTAACTGCAGGATAGAGATTGCCCGCTTCTTTATGAAGTTTACGCAGAAAGAATCGTGCGGAAAGTGTGTGCCGTGCCGCGAAGGAACGCTCCGTATGCTGGAAATCCTTGAACGCATCGTGAACGGCGCGGGCAAGGCCGGCGACATCGAGCTTTTGGACGAGTTGGCCGTTACCGTTTCCAAGGCGGCTCTCTGCGGTCTTGGCAAGACGGCGCCTAATCCCGTTCTGAGTACGCTTAAACGTTTCCGCAACGAGTACGAAGACCACATCTACAAGCACAAATGTACAGCCGGCGAATGCAAGAAGCTGAAAAGCCTCCGCATCGATCCGGAAAACTGCTCAGGCTGCGGCGCGTGCGCCAAGAACTGTCCCGCCGACGCGATTCATCAGCAGGATAAGGTTCTGGAAGGCAAGAAAAAGGCGTACTATGTGATTGACGAGGCCAAGTGCATCAAGTGCTTTGCCTGTATCGAAAAATGCAAATTTGATGCCGTGAAAGAGGAGGCATAAGATGGCTGATAAACAGTTTATAACGATAGACGGCGTTGCCGTTGAAATGGAAAAAGGCTTAAACGTTCTGGAACACGCGAAGAAGGCCGGTATCGAGATACCCGCTTTCTGCTATACGCCGGAACTCTCCATTTATGGCGCCTGCCGTATGTGTCTGGTCGAAATAATAGACCAGCGGACAGGACGCAGCTCGCTCGATTCGTCCTGCTCGCTGCTTCCGAAGCCCGGCATGGCGATAAAGACAAACACGGAAAAACTCCGTATGTACCGCCGGAACATCCTTGAGCTTCTGCTTGCCAACCACTGCCGCGATTGCACGACCTGCGATAACAGCCAGCGCTGCAAGCTGCAGGCCTTTGCCGACAGGTACGGGATCACGGGTGTCCGCTACCCGCAGCATAGCCCGGAACCGAAGCTGGACGAATCTTCGTACTGCATCACCAAGGATACCAGCAAGTGTATAATGTGCGGATGTTGTATCCGTATGTGCAACGAGATTCAGAAGGTCGGCGCGATCGACTTTGCCCATCGCGGCAGCGAGATGGTGGTGGCCTGCGTCGGCGAAAAAGAAATCGGCTCATCGGTCTGCGTCGGCTGCGGCCAGTGCGCGGCGGTCTGTCCGACAGGCGCGCTCACGGTGAAGAACGAAACCAAGCGCGTGATGAAGCTGATAGACGACAAGAAGACGAAAGTATCCGTTCAGATAGCGCCCGCCGTCCGTGTGGCGGTTGGCAACGCCTTCGGCATACCGCCGGAACAAAACACGTTTGGCAGGCTTGTAGCCGCGCTGCGCCGAATCGGGTTCGACGAGGTGTACGACACGAACACCGCCGCCGACATGACGATCATCCAGGAAGCCGCGGAGCTTCTTAAGCGGCTGGAAAGCAAACCGGAATGGCCCTTGTTTACGTCCTGCTGCCCGGCGTGGATTCAGTATGTCGAGAAGCACCACCCCGAAGTTATGCCGCACGTATCGACAACGCGCTCTCCGATGCAGATTTACTCAGGCACTTACATCAAAGAAGGCGACAATGTGGTACGCGGCGCCATCATGCCTTGTACCGCCAAAAAGTACGAGTCGGTGCGAAACGAGTTTGAGAAGGGCGGCAAGCGCTATGTCGAATTCGTACTTACATCGCAGGAAGTTATCCGCATGATAAAGGAAGCGGGCATAGACTACGCTAAAATCGAGCCGGAGGCGATCGAAGGCAAGTGGGGCTCCACGACAGGCGCGGCGGTCATCTTCGGTGTTTCGGGCGGCGTTATGGAAGCGGCTCTCCGCTATGCGCTGTACGTACTAAAGCTTAACACCCCGGAAAACTACCTTGCCCTGGCCGAGTCGGGTATTCGCGGTATTCCGCACCCCGACGCCAAGGCGGGCGCCCTGGCGGACGGCATCAAGACCGCCGACATAAAACTGGGCGACATCGTGCTGAAGGTGGCCGTTGTTTCCGGGCTTGCAAACGCGGACGCGATTATCCAACGGGTAAAGGACGGCGAGCACTTTGACTTTATAGAAGTGATGGCCTGTCCCGGCGGCTGTGTGGGCGGAGGCGGTCAGCCTCCCGCGAGCTGGGATGTCAAAGCCGAGCGCGGCAAGGGCCTGTACCTCGCCGACAAGGAGTACACCTACGCCAGCGTTGAGGAAAACCCCGTGATGAAGGAATGGCACGACCTTATGGGCGGCGAACACGCCGAACACGAGAACTGGCACATTCACTACGCCGGTCACGGTCATCACTAGACGGCCTTAAGAACCGGCCTGGGTTCTTGCGGAAAACGAACAAAAAACCCTCCCTTGCGGGAGGGTTTTTTTATGCCGCCTTTTGTGGCACGTTTAAGCCCTAAACCCGCGGAAGCGGGCTTGGGGCGGACTTCTTATTCCTCCTGCTCCGGCAGGTTCTGGCCGTCTTCATCAGTCCGGGTCCAGTGGAAGTTCCCTTCCTGCGTGGTGGTACTACCCGAGACGGTAAACCTGGCGCGGATACCGTTTTTGTCACTAGCGGCTTCGGTCTTAGGTTTTTTGTCATCGCCATCGGTATACGTTTCAGCGTTCTCCTCAATACCGGCGCTCCAGAAGTTCACCGCCGTAATCACGCCGCTGTCGATCTCGTAGTATTCCAGGGCAAAATCACCGGTATAGCTTCCGGCGTCTTCGCCTAACCACTGTAAGAAACGGCCAAAGGTTTTTGCGCCGTTTTCGCCATCTTCATCCGTGGGGCCCTTCGCCTGATCGAGCAGCGCGTTTAGAAGCAGCTTGTACGGGCTGCCGGTATCAGTTGCCGCGCCGGTCGCCCACTTGGAATCCGCGGTGCCGAACTTGTCGCCGAACAGGCCGGTATTGCCCGTCCTATCTCCGGTACTGGATAAGGTAACGTAGAAGTCGAACTCTTTGCCCCTCAGCTTGTTGTCCTCGATTTCCGGCATCCCGGTGAAGGCATCCTGCTTTGTCTGGAGAAGGAGCGCGGAGGCCGGGGCATCGCTTTTACCGTCACCTTTATTGCTGGAAGTCAGCACATTGCCGGTAAGGGTAAAGCTGGAGCCGGTTCTCCTGAACAATATGGCCTGAGTCGCCGAACCACTTTGATTAGTGGCGGTGACCTTATTGTTGATGATGGAAATATTGCTCGAAGGTATGGATGATGGGGTACCGGAGTCGCCGGATACAAGGATCCCGGCAGCCATACCGCTAGGGGCACTATAGGTTATATCGCAGTCTTGTACCGTAACATAATGATTGGCTTGATCTGTTCCGGTAAGTTGAGTCGTCCCAGCTTCTGACCTGGTGATGGATACCGCCGCTTTGTAGGAGTTACTCCCAGTGATAGCCGCCTTATTCACACAATTTACCGCCACCTTCACGTCCTCCAGTGTCACGTAGTCGTTGGCCAGGAGTATCCCGACGGAAAGGGCTGTATCGTCCTCCGCTGTCCCCAGGCCCCTTATCGTGTAGGCCGTCGTGTTGTCGGCCTCGCCCGGATCCACCACGATGGCGGAGGTGTTTCCTTCGTCGTTGGCCGCCGTGTAGAAGGCTTCCGTCAGTTGGACGTAAGCCCCGGCAGAGTCGCCGCCCGCGGCCTTTACCGCCGCGATTTTGCCGGGAGTTACGGCGTCGCCTTCCCCGGCAACATCATTAAGCCCCTCGACCGTGTCCGCCTCAAAGGCGATCTCCCCGGCGCTGTTGGTGATGGCCGCCCCCGCAAGCCTGTTTAGCTTGCCGCTATTCTTTACAGTGATTTTTGCGCCTGCCCCCACGACGAGCGTCCCGCCTATGTTAAGGGCTCCTTTTACGGTCATTTCCACGGACGGCGCTTCGCCCGCGCCGAGCCTCCGGCTCGCCTGCGCCGTGTTTGCCGCCACCCCGGGCGTTCCCACCGTGAGCGTGTCCGTCACGGTGAGGGCGCCGTCAAGTTCCACGCCTTCCGTCACCGCGAAGTTACCCGCTATATAAAGCGTCTTATCGGATTCAACGGCAGAGAGGTTGATATAGCCCTCCGATTCCCCGTCGGTGGTGTAGTCACCATGGAGAGCGGCTGCGGTACCGCCGCCAAAGTCGACAGCGCCCTCATCATCGACAGTCGCAAGCGAAACCTCGTTAGCGTTGAGTATTTGGCTTCTCAGAGCCTCGGAAAGAACGGAAAGTCCGATTACCGGGACATTTGCCGCGTTGATAGTACCGCTTCCCGTAATGGAACTGCCGGGCGCGAATGTCAGCAATGCCCCTGTGTCCGCCGCATACGCCGTATAAGCCGGACTGCCGACCAGCTTTACGGTTACACCCGCCGGTATAACGACCCCGCCGGCATCACTCTGGACGACGCCCGCGAATACCACCGGAGCGCCGCTGCCAAGCGCGGCGTTGATGCCTGCCGTGCTCACGCCTCCCGACAGGTAGACGGGCCCCGGCGCGCCGTGCGAGCCGTCCGCGGGGCTTTCGCACCCCGCCAAAACCAATGCCGCGCCAAGCAAAGCGGCGGCAAACCAAGTAAAAAGACCCTGTTTTTTCATAGAGTCCCCCTAAAGAATTTGTTCATCCGGGCCAGGCCCGGACGGACCGGAGCCGCTATGCGGCCCCGGTCTCCAAAAAGAGGGCGTATATTGAAAAAGCCGGTTTTTCCGGTTAGGCTTTATACGCTTTCGGGCCCCGGCCCGGCGAGTATCTTGCAAGGAAAGACGCTGTGCCGGGGCTTTCCCTTTTTGTTATACTATACATTATAGCACGGGGGGGGGGGGGGGGGCATCAAGTAAATCTACAAAAATTTTTTCGGTTTTTGC
>JAISLM010000009.1 GCA_031290855.1 Spirochaetaceae bacterium | reverse complement strand
GCTTCCGTCAGCCTTGTCAGCCCACTTCGCGCCGGTAGCCGGGTCGGCTCTATCGTCAAACGCTTTTTGAGAAACCTTCTCAAGCGCGATCCCACCAGCCTCCGCTATTTGCAACAGCGCGGGCGCGGATGCGCGGGCAAGCGCGTCAATAATCGTCTGGTATTCGCCGTCAAAGCTGACTTCGATTCCGGCCCCCGCCATTTAATACCCCCGCAAATCCAGCCGCTCCGGACTACGCGCCCTCACGTTGCCGGAAACCGCCGCCGTTACTGTTTCGCCTTCGCCCGAACTGTAACCGGGTATTTTGAATTTTCCTTCGGCCACTTTCGCGAGGTAACTACGCGCTATCTTTGCCTGTTCCAAAACGGCTTTGCCGCCCGGGTCGCCGTCAAGCACTCCGGCGCTAAGAACCAAATTCGCGCTCGTTATATCGACACAGTATTTCTTAACCGTAGCGGGCGCGCCGGGAAGCGGCACGGGATATCCGCCCGATAAAAGATAGCCGTCAATTTCGGCCCCCGCGTCCGTTATTGCGCGGTCTACCGTGTCGGGATTAAGGCGCGACCAGCCGGTGATACGGTCTTCGCCGTAGGCGGCGTTCAAATCGTCAATCGTGCAATACGGCATGATACCCTCCGTTTCCGAGATACTGTTTTGCGTGGACGCGAAAAGCCCCACGCCGCTTCCTGCCGTCATGGCCAACGCCATTGTCAAAATTAAAAATAACTTTTTCATTGTTTCCTCCTGAATATTTTTTAGCGGGATATACGTTCCGCGTTAAAGCCTTTTACAGCACGTCCTTTATGCTGTAAATCAAATTTTTGGACACCACGAGTTCTTCGACATCGTGGCCGACCTGCACGTACTCGCCGCCGAGCATACCGCCGTCCTTTTCGTCCCACGTCCGCACCACGTAGCCGGAATTGTCGGCCTGTGGGTAATTTACCGTGACCGTTTTCCCGGCGCACGGTTCGTCCCAGATATCGCTGGTGTAGGCAAGCACGACGTTGTTCCCCCAGATGTTAGAAAGGGTGAGGGATTTTCCGGCGCTCGGCTTACCAAAGTCCGCTTTGCCTTTGGCGATAATAACCCGATCGATACGGAACAGCTTTGCCAGATTCGCCTCGTCCACTTTCTTGATGAGGTTCGCCTCGCCGAGCTTGTCCAGAAGGCGCGGGTGAAACTCTATCGCGTCATAGACGGTTTCGGGAATTACCATTAGGTTCGGACGGAAAAAACATTGCGCGATAGCGGCGCGGATATCGGCGGCCGGATCGCCTCCGGCCGTGTCGGACGCTTCCGCCCACTTTTTACCCGCTGCGGCACCGGTGCCGTTAAGCGTTGTCGAGCGCCCGGTAATACCGAGTATCTTGTCGGCGATGCGTTTCTCCTGCGCGAGTTCCAGCTTCGTTACAAGCATTTCCGTTTTGCGTTTTTCCCAGAGCTTAAACGGCCCCTCCATAAACTGGAGGTCGCCCTCGTCAATAAATGACTTTCCGGCGTATCGGGTTGTCGCGTACTTTTCCATTTTGCCGGAAGACGCGATTTCGTTTGCCCGCGAGCGTTCCCCCGCCATCGTAACATCGGGAACCTTGAACGCCTCCTCCGCGCTGAAGGTCGCGTATTTTCCGGTGGGCTTACCCACCGCGAAGCGGGGGAAAACTATGTGGCCGACAAGCCCTTCCCGCGCTTTTGCCGCCCAGTCCGAAGCGAGATTGCTCAACAGCGGACTGACGTATCCTCTTTCCCTACTCATTCTCCACCTCCTACAGCGGGAACCGTTACGCTCCCGTGTTCGATAATCATGTCCACGTACTCACCTGACGCTCCGGTCTGTAGAAACGTGCCACAGGTCGCGTACTGACCCGCCGCTTCCGGCAGGGTTATAAATTCCCCAGAATTGTCGGGTTTTAGTACTGCCTTTTTTCCCGCTAAAACATTAGCTCCGGCGAGAATCTTCGCCACGCCGCTGATGGCGATGCCGACCTGGTCGCCCGCCTCTTTCCGATCGTTCGCCTCGAAGGCGTACACGCCGATAAAATCGCCTTCGCCCTCGTCTCCGGGCGTGGTGATTTTGTTTTCTTCAGAACCCTGCACCACGCCGGTTCCGGGTTCTATTGTCGCTTCCGCGATATATGGCCGCCTCACGCTTCGCCTCCTTCGTCTTCAAACAACCCCGGGTTGTTCGCGTATAACGCTTCCGCCGCCTCCGCGAAAGTCGCCAGTCCCTTCTCTTTTTGATAGGCGCGGATTTTCGCGGAAACGTTTCCGCCCTCCGCCGCCCCGCCTTTCGGCGCGGCATGGGTGCCGGAAAGGTCTACCTTCGCCTCAAGCCCGCCGAACATGGCGCGGAGTTCCTTTCGCTCCTCATCGCCCAGCCGCGCGTCAAGCGATACCGCTTTCTCGAACAGCGCCGGGGTGAGCTTTCCCTCATCGCGCAGTTTGCCGAAAAACGCCGCCGCCTCGTTTTTCCTTTCCGCGTTTTTCAAATCCGCGTTTTCTTTTTTGAAAGCGGCGAGTTCCGCCTGCCGCTCGGCTAAGTCGGCTTTCAATTTTTCCAATTCTTCCATGTTTACCTCCGGTTCGTTGGATTTATTTTCCGGCTCCCCGGAAAAAGATTTTATTTCCGCCGCGCCTACCCTGCTGGTAAACACGGTCGTATGCTCTTCATCTTTGGCAAAGCACACCGTGCCGCCGGACGGAAGCGAAAAATACGCGGGCAGTTTCGCCCCCGCCACGGCCGGGGTGTCCCGGCCGAGAAGGGCGATTGCCCGTAAATAAGGCGGCTGTTTTTCGTCCACCTTGTCGTTCTCGTATATCTCCACCGACATATACTTCAGCTTCTTTTCCGCCACCTTCTTTTTTAAATCCGCCGAAACGTCCGTTACGGTCGCGAAGACTTTACCCGAGCCGTCCATACGCAGGCTTTGCACCCAGCCGTGCGCGTCCTGATAGTTGTCGTCCGCCCCGTACCAGCGATGCCCAATTACCAGCGGCGCGTCATAAAACTTTTCAGGGTCGTACGCGTCCACCAGCTTTTTGACCCGCTCTTTCGGCCAGTCCCCCTGCGGATACTTCCCCGCCTTGAAAATCATCAGTTCGCTCATTTACATACCTCCCGGCATACCCTTTAACTCGCTTAAAAAGGCGTTTAATTTTGACAGCGCCCGCGAGAGCGGTGTCAGTTTACCTTTTTGCCGCCTCGCGCCTCTCTACGGCGTTTTCGCCTATACACCGTAGGCGATGTAAAACGGCTTCACGTTGGCCTTGTATTCCGCCGCCCCCAGACGGCGGTTGAACCCGTTGCCGTCTTTGAAACGCCCCGGCCAGGGGTCGTTGAAAATTATCTCCCGCGCCTCATCGTCAAACGCCACGGCGGCTATATAATGTCCCGGTTTCACGAGGCACAACTGAACCGCCTGTCCCGCCTGTAACATCGCGGCGATTTTATTAAAATCGCTACAGAAGGCAAACCGCGCCTTCACCCCGAACACGGACTTGACCGCCACAGGATAAAACTGCGGCACTTCGTTTCCGTGCCACACGTCAGGCGGCGTATCGGGACGCGCCGCCTTGAGCGCGGCGTAATTGCGCGGGTCATTGAAAAAGTCCATCAGCACTTCCTCGCTTTGCGGCACGTACTCGCCGGGACATCCGCAGTACACGTTAAAGCCCATCGCGGCAACGCACGTCACCGCCGCAGAGGGGCCGCAGGAGACAAGCCAGTCCCCGTCAGACCGCTTCCGTAGAATCTCTTCCGTGGGGTTATTGGTCTGGGTGTAATAACAGTCCCTGTCATTCCAAAATTGAACGCCTTTAATCATTTTCAGCCTCCTCGTTACAATCGTACTTATGCGGGGCGGGACAATTCAAAGAAACTATTTGAATAAAATTGTCGCGCCGCCTCTTGGCCTTTTTCCGCTTTTACGCGATACTGAACCAGGTTGCCGCCAAGAAACCAATATGAGAGCGGGGCATTGGTTTTTGTACCTGTAAAGGATACAAAGGTCGATAGCGGCAGAAGGGGTCGTGACCCTTCCGGGCGGCTACCATATCTTTTCATACTGTCCCCCGGTGTATTCATACTGCGCGTAGCCCACCGTCCTTACCTGAAGCGCCGTAGACCCGCTTGCCAGATTTCGCTGGTGCAACAGCGCCTTTAATTTATTCCCGTCCTTTGTATCCTTTACAAAATGAAAAACGCGGTAACGTTTATCGGCGACAGACTCTTCGTAAATTGCTTCCGGCGTTTGAAGGGTTTCGTACAATTCTTCAAAAAGCCGCTCCGGCACTTTTTGATTTGCGGTCTTGTCGCCCGTGCCGTGCCACAACTGTTTGTCGGTGCTCATAATTTTGGAATCGGCTATCCCCTTTTTTCTCATGGCCTCGAAACGTTCGGCCTCCAGATTGCCGACCTGGTATTGCGCGTTTACATATTTGTAATCCGCCTCGTTTGTACGTTTAATCAGCGTTTGGAATTCGCCTTTGGTGAGCCGCGTCCCGTCCATGCTGTTTCTGTAATTTGCGTATATGTCCTTGAGCGCGGCCTGCGGCAGGTTTGTATATTTGCTGAAGTTCGGCGCGAGGGCTTCCCGCCCCACGTTATACGCCCATGCGGAGTCTATCGCGGGAAGCTCAAGCTTCCCGGAATCCTCTACCCCTATTCCCGCCTGTTCCGCGCTATGCTCGCTTTCGGTGGTAACGTAACATTCGCACCCCCAGCCGTTGGGCGGATAATAGGTGTCCCAGAAAGCATCATCGTAACGGAACGCCCTGCCATGAAGCGCGATATGTTCCTGCCGTCTGTTTTTCCCCGACAGAAGCGAGTTATACACCCAAATCGGGCGTAGTTCCGCCCCGCGCAACTGCTCGCGGTAATGAGCCTGGCTGTAAGCGGTTCTCATGTTCGTATCGTATATAACGCCGATGCGCCAGTTGATATATCCCTTTTCGTCTTTGCCGTGTCCCGCCCCGCCGTACCAGCCTTTCTCTTTCATAGCGTCAAGCATCCCGTTGCGGAATTCCCCGAAACTTATTCCCTCCGCGTCCGCCCTGTTCAAAAGAGCGAAAATATCGTCAAGGATATTCGCCCCGCTTGAGTGTGCGACCGTAAAAGCGTGGGCGTGTTCGCCGTACTGTAATTCGTCCCATTTATCGGTCGGGACTATTTTCTTTTTGGCAAGAAAATCAATCGCTAATTGCGGCACGGGTATGTTGTGTTTGTTAACGACCGGCACCGCGTCCCCCTATGCCCTGCGCCGCAAACCGTACCTCGTCAATAACGGACGCGAAATCCTCAAAGGAATTTTTGCCGTATGCGGAAAGCAAAGCCTCTCTCGCGTCCTCAAAATTCTCCACCGTTCCGAGCGCGTCCGCATACGCTTTGATATTCCCGTCTATCGCCTTCTGTCCGCGCCGTTTCATTAAGCCGGAAAACTCGCGCATAAGTTTCGTATCCCTCGCGGCGAGCCTGTCCCCTTTGGACGC
>JAISLM010000008.1 GCA_031290855.1 Spirochaetaceae bacterium | reverse complement strand
CAGAAACTTCGGTAATCATGAGGAATTATATAGAGGCTTTCCCAAAACTTCAGTTTTTGGGAGACAAGCTTTGCTTGGGAGACAAGCTTTGCTTGTCCGGCTGCCTTAGATTTATATGGGGGATAACGAGGGGGCTGTGGGGATGTCCGGGAGATTGGGGCAGGAGTTTGCGTGAAGCCCGCCGCATAGCGGAGATTGGCCGCCTCCCCGGCTCAACGCGTGGCGCTTAGCCGGGGTTTTAGGGGCGGAGCCCCTAGGGAGGGGGTAGCGGAAGACCGCGCAAGCGGGCTGTAGCGAGGGGGGAGACTTTCCCCCAACAATGATTATTGATGAGTAATGAATAGTAAGTGATGGACTATATGTGTGGGGCGGGGATACCCGCCGGTGTGTGGCAATTACCGCGTAAGCGGGAAAAATAGGATTTGGGGGGATATATGAATATCTTAGGGGTTTCTGATGGGGAAATCGCCGTGCAGAACGAGACCGTTATCAAGGTTATCGGTACGGGCGGCGGCGGTTCCAACGCGGTAAATCGTATGATTGTATGCGGTTTAGAGAATGTGCAGTTCATCGCGGCAAATACCGATTTGCAGGCGCTGAACAGGAGCAGGGCGCTCGTCAAACTGCCTATCGGGACGAAGCTGACCGGCGGCCTCGGTGCGGGCGGGCGTCCCGAAACGGGTGAGAAGGCCGCTATGGACGACAGGGAGATGATCGAAAACGCACTGCGGGGCGCCAACATGGTTTTCGTCACGACCGGGCTGGGCGGAGGCACGGGGACGGGATCGGCCCCGGTTATCGCCGAGATCGCGAAGTCGCTGGGGGCGCTCACGGTCGGCGTCGTCACGCTGCCTTTCGAGTTCGAGGGGACCGCGAAGATGGCGATTGCCAGGGAAGGGCTCGCCAAGATGTGCTCCGTCGTCGACGTGATCATAACCGTCCACAACCAAAACGTGTACAGAATCGTTGACCGCCATACTTCTATGCCGGAGATGTTCCTCAAGGTTGACGACGTGCTGCGGCAGGGTATTCAGGGGATATCCGACATCATCACGAAACACGGCGAAATGAACATCGACTTCGCGGATGTTCGCGAGTTTACTAAGGGGCAGGGCGGGGCCCTGATCGGGATCGGGACCGGTACCGGCGATGACCGGGGTATCGACGCGGCGGTGGCGGCGATGAGCAACCCGATGCTGGAGGTGTCATCGATAAATGGCGCGAAGAGGGTGCTTGTCAACATTACTTCCGGCACCGACTTCTCCCCGATAGAATTCGAAGCTGCGGTGAAAAAGGTGACGGAAGCAGCCGCCCTGGACGTGCAGGTAAAGACCGGCTGGGTGACCGACGAGGGGATGGACGGTACGGTCCAGGTGACTGTCGTCGCGACCGGCTTTCAGGACCCGTCCGTTAGCAACATCAAGGGTGCCCTGCACGGAGGCAACGGCAAGGCTAAGACGCAGGGGTCGGAAAAGGAGCAGGGCGGCAACTTTCTGTTCGAAGAAGAATGGGAAAATCTGCGCGGGGGCGGGAAGCAAGCGCCGCTGTCTATCCGTGGCGATGACCTCGACGTGCCGACAGTTTTGAGGCATGGCAAAGCGGGCGTGATTGAAAACTTCTCCCAGTACAGACAGAACCACGCCGGATAAGGCGCTTGTCGAACAGTTCCGCGCCCGGCTTGTCAGCGTGGAACGTCTGTCGCGGCTTTCGGTGGAAACCTACCTTGCCGAGATCAGGCGGCTTCTGGGATACGCCGGGGCGGCGGGCGCGAAGGGCGCTGACAGCGGCTTTCTTTCGCGCTACCTGGATGAGCGGATGCTGCGTGACGGAATCGACGGGCGCAGCGCTGCGAAAGCTATCGCCGCGCTGCGCTCGTTCTACCGTTTCCTCGTCGACGCGGGGCTGAGGAAGGACAACCCCGCCGCGCTGCTGGAATCTCCCAGGCGCGAGCTGCGGCTGCCGGAAGCGCTTTCCGCCGAATCGGTTGACGCGCTGTTTGCCTTGATAGATACTTCTACGCCGGCGGGGCTGCGGGACATGGCGTTGTTCGAACTGGTGTACTCGTCCGGCCTGCGGGTTTCCGAGGCGGTGAGCCTCGATGTTGACGACTGCTTCTTTAACGAGGCCGTGGTGCGGGTTACCGGCAAGGGCAGGAAGGAGAGGCTAGTGCCGTTCGGCTCCTCCGCGGAAGAGGCGCTGCGCCGCTACCTGACGGAGGGACGTCCCGGCTTCCTGAAGCCGGGACGCAAGTCGAGCGCGCTGTTCCTTAGCAGGCTGGGAAAGCGGCTTGGCCGCAAGGGTATCTGGAAGAATTACGCGGCGCTGGCCGCCCGGAACGGCACAAGCTCGAAAATCCACGCGCTGCGGCACAGTTTTGCCACGGAACTTCTTTCCGGCGGCGCGGACCTCCGTTCCGTCCAGGAGCTTCTGGGCCACGCCGACATAAGCACCACGCAGATATACACGCACGTAGCCGTTTCCAGCCTTGAGGAAGCCCACAAAAAGCACCTGCCCTGCTTAGGCGTCCGTTAGGAAAGCCGGAATCGAAGCCGACGGGTTTTTCCCATTGCGTTCAGTGCCGGGAGGGCGGCAAGCCTATGCATTCTGCCTCCCCTGTCTGTCGCATCCACCGGTACGGTATGTTTCCGTTGATGCCTAAATCCGTCGAGAGCCGGCATACCGGCTTCTCGTGCTTCTTGATCATTTCTGTCGTCTAGGCCTTGAATCCCCTCGGATATACCCGTGATGCCTAAAAATGAACCTCCCGCCGCTCTACATCGCGGGACCCCCCCCCCTTGAGAATGAGCCTACACGCCCTTAAGGGTTAACCCCTAACTCCGCTCATTTAGGTAGTCTATTCCGGCTTTGACGAGCAGCTTTCTGAGCTTGGCGGTAACTTCGGCCAGACGCCAGGTTCCCCCTATCCTCAGTTTGTACACCGTC
>JAISLM010000007.1 GCA_031290855.1 Spirochaetaceae bacterium | reverse complement strand
TGTTTCGCGTCTATAAGGTCGTAAACACTCTCGCCCGCGACCCACGTACCGGCAAGCCACGCGCCGCTGTTGGCGTTGTTCTCACTCTGTATAGCCGCGCTTCCCGTGTCGATTTGCGCCGCCTGCCACACGCCGCCCGTGATTATCTCCGTAACCGCTCCGGCGCCTTCCATATACGTCATATCGCCCGCAGCGGACAGGTCAAGGCGGCTTCCGTCCGCAAAGACTATGCTCCCCGCCGCCTGCGGCGCGGGCGGAACAGCGGACGTGTCGAATGTTACAACGTGTAACACGTCTCCCACATCGGCTTCCGCCAGCGTCTTTGTCAGCGGGGTGATTACCTTGTTCGCTTTTTTCGGGAGTTCCAAAAGCGCGGCCTTGCCGTCCACAAATGCCTCGCCCGCTATACCAAAAACTTCGTTTGTAGCCGCTACCAGATTCGCCTTTGTTTCCGTGTCGAGGTTTTGAAGCGAGCCTTCAACTTCCTTTGCCCGCTCTTCCTCTTCCGCGACTTTCTCGTCTATTTTTAATTCAATATCGCCGCCTGCGCGGTTCATAAAAACTTCTAACTGCTTTCCTGTTACCTTGCGTCCGAGTCTTCCGTCCTGGTCTGGGGCTGCTACAACGCCCTCAAACTTCGTACCCTCCTCTACTTGTTGTATAGGCGTTAAATCGTTTATTCCCAGCGCCATAATCACTCCTATAAAATAAAAGAGGCGCAATACCCCTTACCCCAAACAAATAGGGTAACTGGTAGTGCGCCTCCGTTTCCTTTCGGTCAGCGTCCCGGACTACAAAAGCAGCCGGTTAAATTATATTCCCCATGCTAACCCATAAATCAAACATGGTCAACAAGCATGAATTCCGCCTTTCTCCCGGCGGCAACGTCAACAGTCCGCAATGTCCTAAAAAGAGGCTCAGGCGTTTCGTCCGCCGCCCTAAGATATTTCCCAACCGTATCCATCAGCAGTTCGTACAGCATTAGAATATCCTTGACCGGGGCGGCCTGTAGCGGCACATTGTAGCCGTTCACAAGCGGGTCGGGCACTAGCGGGGTTCCGGTAAACTGCGGGCTTTCAAGCGGAGCTTTAAGCGCGAGGTTTTGGTCGACATATACCAGCGTGGCATAACCGGACAGGTCTATTTTCGCCTCGTTTTCCCGCCACACGCCCGAATCCCCGTCCCACCAGTAATCCGGCACATCCCCGGCCCGCATGAGCGCCTGCATACCGCTGCGCAAGTCCGCCGGATATATATTGTCATGCGGGTACGGAGGGTCGGCGTTCATCCATGCGTCAAGTTCCGCCTTGTCGTCAAACACGAGGGCCACAACCGCGCCCAGAACGAGGTTGCGCACTTCGTCTATTTCCGCCTGTAAATGACCGTCTTCGCCTATACGCGCCGCCTGCTCCGCCTGTATCATTTGCAAAATCTGCGCCGGCGTAGCCTGCTGCGCCGCCATGACTAACAACTGTTCTACCGTGTTATTGTTATACCCGGTGAGACAGACGGGCCACCCGCTGAAATAAGGCGTGGCCTTGACGATTATCCGCTCGCCTTCGGCGGGACGGTAGTCTTTCAGCGGAAAGGCGTCTGTCCCGACATAATAAACACTGTCGTATCTGTAAACCGCGACACGCTGCCGCTCAACCCGCTCCTCTCTCATGTATTTATATCCTCCAGTTTTACGACACTGATTTTTACCGTTTCGTTTTTCACGTTCTTTTCCACGCTGACAATCTTGCCCCGTATCCTGCCGATAAACGGGCGTACCATATCCGGCCTGTCAAAATCCGAAGTAACGAAAGTCCGGTTTTCGGAGTTTTCAATCCCCGGTATGGCCCGCGTCAGCGCCTCCTCCACAAAACTTTTTATAACGACAGCCCCGTGTCCCGGAGCGCTCCCGGTATGCCGCAGGTCAATATCCACTATATCGTAACAGCGTAAATCAAACCATTTCCTGCCGGGCAGAAGTATATTTGATATTACAGGGTGTACCGCCGAAAAATACCCGGCAAGCAGGGCGGCCTTCTGTTCCGCGTCCGCCCTCGCGTATAACAGGGAATCAACCGTGTACGATTTTTCCACATTGTATACCATGAGTATTTCTTCCCGGTTTTCCTTGTTTATAATCCTGTCGTTTTTATCGTCAAGGTAATTTTGAGAATACCCGACATCGACTATAGTGGCGTACTCGTCTGTATTGGTGTCGTATTCGACATCTGATAACGCGGCAATATCAATATCTTTTATGACGGCCTTTAGCGCCCGGCTGTTATCGTTACGTTTTGCCGAAAACCTGTTAAAATCGGTTATAAACTGGAAAGAATAGTTTGAGCCGTTCTGTATCTGTTCGATTATGTTGAACAAATCTTTTTCCCTGTCCATATAAACGCCGATACGGGCCAGCGGCGATAGTTCGGAATTGTAAACCGCCGTATTGAAGTATTTGTCTGTGAACGGAACGCCCGCGTAGGTGAGCATTATATCAGCTATGATTTTCGCGGGCGTACAGTCCTGTTCGGGAAGGCCGAAAACCCCGGTAACCGCGACATCGAATAATTCGGGCACTTTGTAGCCTTCAAAGGGCGGCATACAGTAGGCGGTATTCATCGTGAATTCGCCGTTGTTGTAGTCAATAGAC
Source organism: Spirochaetaceae bacterium (assembly GCA_031290855.1). Taxonomy (GTDB): domain Bacteria; phylum Spirochaetota; class Spirochaetia; order Treponematales; family Breznakiellaceae; genus JAIRMY01. Next base: position 5,118 of record JAISLM010000007.1, on the reverse strand, counting down.
CTTATGTGCCCCAGGGCTTTCTGGTCAGTCCATACCTCTTTGCTGCCAGTAGAGCCGTCCGGCTGCGTCATCTTGACCATCACCTTGTCAAGGCGCGTTATCTTCCGGCAGACCTTGAAAGTCCGGTACGTCCTGAGCGGCGGAAGCGGCAAGTTTTTTATCGGGTCGGTTTCATATACCCGGTAGGGGTCAACGCAAACCGCCCGGATGTTGGCGCAGTAGCCGTATGCGTCCGGTATCACCTCCCCCAGACTGTCAGATTTTTGTTCGAGTTCCGTTTTATCGGGGTTTTGACTGTTTTGCATATACGGATATTTTTCAAGGGTGAATTTATCCCCCGGTATTTTCCGCGACAGGCTTTGCCGTCTGTCTCCCAGAGTGAGTTTTACGGAAGCGAGGGAGGCGCTTAAGTTTTTTATATAGTATTCGTAAAGCGGATAAACGCCGGTATTGTCCCGCATGAATACCTGTACCGGATTTCCGAAAAACGAATAGGCGTCGTCATAAAAACCTTCGGTGTTTTCGAGGGTGAGGCTTCCGGTGTTGAATTTCATTTTTGCCGCCTCTATATTGTCCGTTGTTTCCTTAATCACGGGATAGTAGTCAAGGCCGCCCCGGTAAAGGACTTTATCGCGGCGGTAGGTGTCCCCGGTGGTAAAACCGATGGCGTAGGTTATTTTTAGACCTTTCGGGAAAATCCAGGGTGGCAGAAGTTCTTGTACTATGAAATAACATATAGGGCCGTCCTGAAAGAAGCGTCCGGGAGCCAGTTCGCCGAAAGTCCCGGCTTCGGTATAATAAATGTAGTTGACTACTACTTCCTCGATTTTAACGGCGTATACGGGGATAGAGGGGTTTTTCCGCATGAAGGGACGCAGTTTCTTTTGTGGGGAGTAGGCTACAAAACGCCATAGGCCGGCGCGGTAGCAGGTGGCGTTCTTTATGATTCGGGATTTCCCGATTTTTACGTCAACAAGCACCGGAGAAACGTCCCCTCCTTACACGGTAACTCTGTAAATCTCGACCGCTGCGCCGGAAGCTGAAGGCTCGCGTCCGCCGCTAATCCGCAATTCCTCGCTTATTCCGCTGCTCCCGCCGCCGCCGCCCCCGCCGCCGCTGCCGCCGTTAGTTTGACCCGCAGGGGATGTATCTCTCATATTGCCGCCCCTGCCGCCTTGTCCTCCGTATCCGCCCGGAGAGCCGTCTTTGCCGCCGCCAATTTCTTGACTAGACCAATCAGGAAGGGATCTTCCAGCGTTGTCTGCCGGAAATTCGCCATAGCCCAGTGTTCTTACCGGACATTTTCCGGGCGAACGAGCGTAGCCTTTGCCGCCCTCTGCGCCTTTACCGGCAGGCTGTCCAGAGCCAACTCCGGTACCTGCTCCTCCGGCTCCCCCGCCGCCGCCGCCGCCGTCGGGGCTGTCTCCGCCCTTCCCTCCATCGCCGCCGTGGCCCTTAATGTCTGTCGTATCTATAATAGAATCCTTTCCGTTTTCCCCGTCTCCGCCGGGTCCGCCGACATCAACATAGACGACTCTTGAGCCTCCGGAGACTTTGAAAAACCCCGACAGAACGCCGCCGTCATGTCCGTTTTCCCCATCTTCTCCCTTCGCGCTGTCGGTAGGAGAGCTGCCCTTTCCCCCCTTTCCTCCCTTTCCGCCTGGTCCGCCCCTCATGCGGACTTCGTAGAGTCCCTCCGGGAGTGAAATACTGCTTTCTCCCTGAGTAGTCTTCTGGAAAACCATCGTCCGCGCCGCGCTGTCGGGCGGAATGTCAAAACCTGCCATCTTCTTCATAGCCTCCAAAATCGCGTCATAGTTAAAATCCCCCATAAGCACTTTGTTATTGAACGCGCCGCCAGTGTACTCAAACCGCAATATCGCCCGGTTTTTTCCGCTAAACCAGCCGCCTTTAGCCGCGCTCCACACAGGAGCCGCCGTAGAATACTGGAAATAAGCGCCCCCCGCCGTAGGAACCGCGTAAACATAGTTCTTCCCGGCAGCAACCCCGCCGCTTACCCCCTCGTTGGAAACCGTCTTGTAAAACGCCCCATTTATCTCCAGCCTGCTGCCCGCCTCTATCACCGGCGCGGCGGCACTATTCATGTTTATATCGGCTATGAGAAAGTACCCCCCGCCCTGCTTGGTCGTCCGCAGTATAAAGGTCTGCCAGTCCTCTAGCGAAACGCCGTCTATCCCCGGCTCCGTTATCTGCTCCATTTATCCCGCCTCCTTCCATGCCATTGTCGTGTCAAAATAAAATCCCGGCCCGTCCCGTTTTGAAAAATCACCCGCCCCGGTCAGCACCCCGTACAACAGAGGCCACACTTCCGCGTTGTACGCCTCTATCAAATGCGGCTCCACAAACTGGACCGCGTCTATATACTCCGCCATAGCCCGCCGCGTGTCCCTGTCTATACGGGCAAACGACACATCAAGCGTTTCCAGCGTAGGCCGTTTAAGGCCGTACACCTGCCCGCCCTCCGTCCTCTCCGCGCTCCCCGTTACTTCCAATCCCGTCTTGGGCGCTATCTGGAAACGCGGGAACAGCGTCCGCAGCCCGGCAAACATCCAGCCCACGCTTACCGGAGCGCCCGCGAATATCTCAACCGTGAGCTCATCACACGGCATAATTGACGGCAGGGTAAACGCGCTATTCTTACCCTGCGGGTACATCCAGCCCGAAAACAGCGTCTCCCCCTGCTCCTTCACCGTTATACGCGCCTGCGTAAACACGCAGGCGGCAAGGCATACGCTGTCGATAAAATTACCCGCGCCCCAGGACGCGGTTATCACCGCTTCCGCCGCCGTGAAATAGACGCGCCGGGACAAAAAGGGATGGTACAGGTCTGCCGGGTCTACGCCTTCCTCCAGCGGGGCGGCCTCGATAGCCGCCGCGTTTTTCAGCGCGTTCCTGTAGTAAACCGCAAATCTGTCGGTCATCCCCGGCGTATCCCCCGCTCGTCTATCATGTGCCTTGCGGAGTTGATGTCGTCAACTACCACCTCGGCTATTTTTTCCGTGTCGAGATAAACCGGAACCACCAGCGTTACCACTTCCCGGCCTCCGCCGCCGCCCGCCGCCGCAAGCAGGAATTCCTGATTGTCCATAGTGAGTACCCGCTCGCCGGAGTTGAGCCGCGCAAGCACATTGTCTCCCGAAAAAGACGTGCCCGGCACTATGCCGCCCTCCTCAAACGAGGGCGGTTTCGGCGGGTTGTTGGCGATAAAGCCTATCTGGACACCTCCGGCGGCGGCGGCCAGACTCGTAAAAAGCGGAATTCCCACGACAGGGCCGCCCATAGCCACCGGCCACGATGCGCCCTGCGTAACCGCGTTCAGCAGCGCCATAGCAAGATTCGTCCCGGCCTGTATCAGCGACATATCCCATTCCGCTTTTGCCGCCTTGTATTCCAACTCCGCTTTCTCTTTCGCGGCCTTCTCCTCCGCCGCCTTAGCCTGAGCGTCAAAGCGGTCGTTTATCGCCTTCTCTTCAAGCCGCCGCTGATATTCGTAGGCAAGTATCTGGTCTCCCGCCTCGATTGCCGCGTCAAGTTTTGATTGTAGGCTTTCCTGCGTAGTAGCTTCGGCAAAACCCGCCTCTTCAAGCGCCGCCTGCCGCATTTCCTCGATGCGTTCAAGCTCCGCGTCCAGCATTTTGTCAATCTCGGCTATCTGCTCCTCAATGACCCGTACCTGCGCCTGCGTTATCTCGTTGGCTATGCTTGTGAACGTCTCCACGGCGGCGGTCGCCATCTGCATTCCCGCGTTCCATTTATCACTTTGAAAGAAATCTTGGATGCCTTTATCCGCGTTACCGGCGGCATTTTCCGCGTCCTTCATCGCCTTTGTCCGCTCGTCAAACGCTTCCAGGATTGTTTCCGTCTCATCTTTGGTTGCTTTAACAGTTTTCAGGCGGTTTTTCAGTTCCTCCCGCGCCCTTGCCCGTTCAAGCGCTATAAGGGCAACCTTGTAATCTATCTCCTGCTCCGCGTCCGCGTTGCGGTAATCCTGCGCCAGTTGCAGCTTCATGTCTGTATCAAGCAGGTCGTCCGTTATCTCTTTTATTACTTTCTCGCGTTTTTCCTTCTCGTCAAGCTGTTTTAACACCCCCCTTCCCGTGAGTACCTGGTCTTCCAACGCCTTAGCCTCGTCAACCGTCCGCCCCACACTCAGGTTGTATTGCGCGACTATGGCTTTCATGGCGTTTTCTTTCTGGTGTAGGGCTTGCAGTATCGCTTCCTCATGCTCTTTTTCGGTTATAAGGCCGCGTTCCCGTTCAAGACCCGCCATACGTACCGCTTCGTTGTACTGCCGCTGCGCCGCCGCCCGCGCCTTGTCTATCTGTTGGTTTCCATCGTTCTTTTCCGCATCCGACCGCTGCTCTTTTAGCAGTTCCGACTGCGCCTTTATCTTTTCCCAAATAATATCTAGGGATTTCTGATCTATGCTGTTAGAAGCCATCATTCTGTTGTATATATCCACAAGCTGCCGCAGATAGGTTTCATTAGCCGCCAGCCTGTCCGCGTCCGCCTGCTTCCGGGCCGCAGCCGTCTGCTTTTCGTTGCCGGACATAGCGGTTTCCATGTGGGCTATCTTTGACAACTGGGCGGCATAGGCTTCCTCCGCGTCAAGAAGGTCTTTGTTGCCCCGGTCAATGGCGGTAATATTAGTCAGCACATCACGTTCCTGTTTTAACAGGGACAGCCGCGCCTCTATCCTCCCTATCTCGTCCGCGTCTTTCGCGGTTTTCTTAGCGATTTCAAGCTGTTTTATCAGTTCTTCCGTAAGAGCCTTGTTTGCTTCCAGACGCTCAATATTAGCCTCCCGCTCGTCCATGAACCCGCCGGCCTGAGCCGTCCGTATCTCGGCCAGTTTCTGTTTATACGCCGCCTCGCTATTGTTTATATCATCGTTTACTTTTTTCATTATGCGGGCACCGGCGATAATCTTTGCCTGCTCTTTATAGATGTCCCGAATGTCCGTAAGTATCGGATGATTGGCAGTAAAGGCCGTTGCGAAGGCGGTTTTTATTTTTTCCCATACCGTAAGCTGTTCCGCAAAGGTTTTATTTGTTTCTTTATAGGTGCCGTTAAGCCTTTCGGCGGCCTCTCTGGAAG
>JAISLM010000006.1 GCA_031290855.1 Spirochaetaceae bacterium | reverse complement strand
TTGCGGGAGGCCCTTGCCGCCCGGCCCCTTCCTTCCGGAAGCGAACCGGCGGCCTAAAGTTACTTTTTTCTAAATGAGGCAACCAGCCCTTCGGTTACATTTTTAAATGAGGCATTTCGGGCCGCTTTGATCCAATGAACAATAGACTTGTTTAATAACATCAACGATGATATGATAATGGACAGGCAGTGTAAAAAAGGCGGTAAATGCCAAAGCGGTTCTTTTTAAACGGTTGTACGGGGTAAAACCCGGTACTTTCATAAAATGCTCCTGATTCCCCAAAAAGAGTTCGACGCATTGCATAAGAACGGAGGGAAGCCTCCCAAGCCGGCGCCCTAAGACAAGCTGTACATTACCTTAAAATACTTACGGGAATACCGGACGACGGACAGCGTCGCGGCGGAATACGGAGTCTGCAAGGGCGCGGACCGCCCGGCAATCCGGCGGGCGGAAGATACCCCGGTAAAAGACGGCAAGTTTGCCCTGCCCGGGACAAGGCGCCGAAAAGGAAAACGCGGGCAATCCAGTATATCGTGGCAGATGTCACGGAAAGTCCCATAAACCGCCGGAAAGAAAGTCAAAGGCAGCGAACATGATTTCAAGTTATACAAAGAAACAATGAACCACCCCGCCCCAAGGGGCGGGGTATTAGACCCCACTTCGAATAAAAACATCCAAGAGCATGGCATACCCGTATCGGGGCCATTGCCGCAATCGGCATTCACTGCGAATGACTTTGATTTGCGGCATTATAAATTATGACAGAACATCTTAGGTGGTTATTAAACAAGTCTGGCGTTCAATGAAAAATGAAACGTACTTGCAGTTATTGAAATTATTGTCACACATAAACCAGATGACAATGTCTTTAATTATTATAAAGCAAATAACATTATTCTAATCCAAATTAACTTGGATTCTGAAGATAATTTGGAAAATATATATGAAAAATTGAATAATCTTTATATTGTTGATTTTCGCTTTAATCCAAAATGACCAAATTCTGGAAATTATAAGATAAAGAAAGATTTAGTGTTATTAGATGAAAAATTTTACAGGTGTGGCAAGCCCATGATAATTTGTTATATATCATCAAATAATGGTAACAATGGGTTTTGAAAATCCCGGCGAATTCAATGAAAAAGAAGTTGCTTTTGCTAAATAGCGTCTGTCTATAAAGCCCGCTTCCACGGATCTTTCCGCTTTTTTGTAGAACCACCGGGCTATACCCCGCCTAATGCGGACCCCGCATTTCCAGGTCCTCATAAGCCCGGTCCATCTGCGGATACGGCGGCGCGTCCATTTTGGGACATCCCTTAGATTCCGTCCGCCGTTGTCCGGCCCGGCTATGGGCCGCTTTTCCGGTACAGGGCCAGCATCCGCTGTTCGGGATAGTCCCCGGTATATGCCCGCCGGGGTGTTTTCCTAAAATGACGGCCGCGCACAATTTTGACGGACGCACGGCGGCCATAGCCTGTAACACGATTCTTTCATCTTGCCGGATCTGGCGATGCCTTTCCTGTGCCCCGATATTTTCGCCTTTCAGATTTGATTTGGACGCATTAAACGGCGTCGGGCTCGAATCCCATGTGGCTTAGCAGCTTCAAAAACAGCGCGGCTTTTTCTTCCGTTTCTTTTATCGCGTATCCGTTGTACTTCAGCATATCCGATATGGTTTTCCAATTTAAAATTTTTTCCGGACCGCCTTCTTCACGGTTCTGAAAATCATTAAGAAATACGCATAGACAAAGAAGGCTGTTTATCATCCGGTTAATCAAAATAAATATTTCATCATTTATCGACTCGATATAAAGCGACAAGTTATGGCGGGACTGCCTGTCCCGCACAAGGCCCGCCTCCATGTTTTTAATTTTATTTCCCCGCTCACCCGAATCCGACAGCGTTTTGTCGTAACCGTGCATATCGCCGTTCAATACGGTAAGATCATAAATTGCCTGCGACAGGCCGTACATCTCGTCTTTATTATGCCATTCGCCGTAAATAATAAAAATACCGCATAAGTCTTTTAGTTTTTCAAAATACAGGGACAGGAACACTATGCAGTAATGAAAAGCCTTTGCGTGTTTAAAACCGATTATGCCTATTCCTTCGTACTGTTCATTCCGTGTTTCGAGAAAAAAATGCGCGGCGGATATACTGTCGCCAGAGCCAAATAAAGAAAATATAATCTCGCTCACCTTGATGTTTTTTTCATCGGTTAAAATGTTTTCCGCCTTTTTAAGCGCGTTATCCGTAATTCTGTCCAGAAACGGACCGGCTATCGTTTCTTGCGGTACGATTATTTTGGTCTTCCATTCCGGTTCTTCAGACGCGTGACGTACAATCAGCGGAAGTATCGTCGAAGACAGTACGTTTTGAAGCTGGCCCATGACGCGCTTCCAGTATTCGGCGGATATATCTGCGGCGGGACTGAATTTTTTTAATACGGTAAAAGCCGTTTCCAAGCCGCTTCCGGCATCCATGCCTTCTACAACAGACAAAAAATCCTTTATGTTTTCCACAATACGCCGCGCGTTTATCTTGCCAAAATGCGGATTTTCATGGAAGGAATATTCCGCCAGTTTCATATTGAAGTTTTTGAGCAGCGCGTAATAATCAAAGTTTATGAACCATATAAAAGAACAAATAGTTTTGTAACACCGGTCAACGTTTACGCGCCATGTCTTGTTCAGTTTCTTATGCAATTCACCGGTCTGCTTTTCCAGATGTTTCATCAGGGGCTTTTTTCCGTTCAATTTGAATATTTCGTCAAGGTATTCGTCGTCAAGTTCTTTAATTATGTTCAGCGCCTCTTTATCCAAAAAATGATAGAGGACGGTATTCTTTAACTTCGCCGTCCCGTCGGCGTTTCTTATCTTTATTTGCAGACGCGCGCAGTCCTTGTACAGGTCAAAAAAATAAGCCGCCAGATACGGCGTGGCCTTACAGCCAATAATCATGTAAAAATTCCTAAACCTGCTGCCCTTAATGTCCCTTACAACCCCCTTCATCATTCTGCCTTTGTGCGCCGATTCGCCGTCGCCAAAAAGCAGGCTGAAAAATTTTTCCAGGAGATCCACAAAGAGATTCACGCTTGCCCGCCTTCCGCCGTTTTTACGCCCGCGTCAGGCCTTTTTCTCGAAATGCGAGAATTCCATGGTAAACGTTGCGCGTCCCTGGCTTTCCGAACGGAGGGCCGTCATGAAACCGAACATCCTCTCCATAGGCGCGTACGCCTTCACTTCGCCGTTTCCGGCCTTCGTGTCCATACTGATCACCTGCCCGCCGCGCTGCGTCACAAGGCTTATCACGTTTCCCACAAACTCAGAAGGAGAAGATAGCGTTACCAGCATCACCGGCTCAAGCTGTATAGGACCGGCCTCCCTGCAAGCCTCGTCGAAACAGATACTGGCGCAGGCCTCAAACGCCGCCTCCGTACCCGTCACCTCGGAGTATTCAAGCGCGGTAAGCGTGACGCCGATGTCTATGCACGGGTAACCCAGCACTATGCCGGAGGCAAGCGCCCCGTTGACGCCGCGTTCCACCGCCTCGAAAATCGCGGCGGGAATCTCGGCCTTCCGGACGGCGCAGGCGTACCTGTTCCCGCTGCCGCGCGGCAGCGGCTCCACCCGCAGCGTGAGGGCGGCGGCGTTCTCCCTGCCGGCGATCACGCGGGAAAAAGCCTCGCGCCGCGTGGCGGCGGCGCTTACCGATTCGCGGTACGTTACCTGCGGGTGCCCGACACGGGCCTCGACCTTGTACTCCTTCAGTATCCGAGTCACAAGCACGTCAAGATGAAGCTCGCCCATGCCTGAAATGATCATCTGCCCCGTTTCCTCGTTTTCCCGCTTGGTGAAGGTGGGGTCTTCCTTCGACAGGAGTTCCAGTATCTCGTTCAATTTATCCCGCTCGGACGCGGTAGCAGGCTCTATCGACACGGAGATCACCGGCTCAGGAAACTGCATCCTCTCCAAAACCACCGGAAAACCTTCGCTCCCGACCGTATCGCCCGTCTGCGACAGCTTCAGGCCGATGATAACGCCTATATCGCCCGCCGTAAGCGCGTCCATCGGCTCGGACTTGTTGGAATGCATCCGCAGAATACGGTTCACGCGCTCACGCTTGCGTTTACCGGTGTTGAAAACCGCCGTCCCGCTCTCGATTTTGCCGGAGTACATACGCACGTAGCACAAACTGCCCGCTTCCCTGTCGTTCTGTATCTTGAAAACGAGACCCAGCGGCGTACCCTTTGGGTTACACGGGACGCTCAGGGTTTCCTCCTTTTTGATGTTGTAGGCAAGGGCGGGCGGCCTCTCGTCAGGAGAAGGCAGGTAGTCGACCACCGCGTCGATCAGGGGCTGCACGCCGATGTTCCGGCGGGAAGCGCCTGCAAGCACGGGCAGCAAAGAACGATTCAGCACGGCCTTCCGCAGTTCCGAGCGTATAAGTCCGGCGGGAATCGCTTCGCCCGCGACATAAAGTTCGGTTACCGGGTCGGAAACGGAGGAAAGCGCGTCGACAAGCTTCTCCCGCCACTCCGCCGCGAGAGCCGCGTTACAGTCCGCTATCCCGGAATAAAGCAGGTCCTCACCCTCCGGGCCGCCCCAGCGTACCTCACGCTCGTCAACCAGGTCGATAACGCCCGCAAAGCCGCCTTCCTTCCCAAGCGGAACCTGGATCGCGACGGGGACGGCGCCCAGCTTCTCGCGAATGTCGGCCAAAACCTGAAAGAAGTCCGCTCCCGTACGGTCCATCTTGTTCACATAGCCTATACAGGGCACATGGTAACGGTCCGCCTGCCGCCAAACCGTCTCGGTCTGCGGCTCCACGCCCCGAACCGCGTCAAAGATCGCCGCCGCACCGTCCAGCACCCGCAGCGAGCGCTCCACCTCGGCGGTAAAGTCAACGTGGCCCGGCGTATCTATGATGTTTATCTGAAACCCGCGCCAGTATGTCGTGGTAGCGGCGCTCTGTATCGTTATCCCCCTCTCCTGCTCCTGCTCCATCCAGTCCATGATCGCCTCGCCGTCGTCCACCTCGCCAATCTTGTGGCTCTTGCCGGTGTAGAACAGTATACGCTCCGTCGTCGTCGTCTTACCTGCGTCGATATGCGCCATTATCCCGATATTCCGCATCTTCTCAAGCATGGAAAGATCCTACACCAATTCGCTTTTTCCCGCCAGCCAGCGGCCAGCCGCTTTCCTACATAATACCCCGGGATGTGAAAAAGACGGCGGGCTGGCGGGCAATGGCTAATGAATGGTTAACGATGAGTAAAGGGGAGAACGGCAGTTCCAAAGGCGCGGCGCACCCCTGGCCCGGTACTTGGGACTGACACGGCAGCCAAAACCCCCGCCGCGCCGCCGGAAGGGCCTTTCCGCCTGGGCCCCTTTCCATTTTTTCTTCGTATGTTAAAGCAAAACGCGGGCAAGCGCACATATATTTTACATGAGACATTTACGAATTCTGAAACAGGACGTGTGGTACGAAATCAGTACCCGCGTCAACAACCGGGAACCCCTGTTCCGCGGAGGGCGGGCCCCGGCGCTGTTCGACCGGGTGTTCCGGGAGACCGCTCACAGGTTTGTCTTCGCGGTCCGGGGCTTGAGTCTCGCCGGTGACCGGCTGGCCTTTTACATCAGGCCC
>JAISLM010000005.1 GCA_031290855.1 Spirochaetaceae bacterium | reverse complement strand
TCCGGGGCTTGAGTCTTGCCGGCGACCGGCTGGCCTTTTACATCAGGCCCGCGGACGGGTTCGAGCTGCCGGCGATAATGAAATGGCTGAAGCAGACCTTCGCCATTAGGTACAACCGGGATAATGGACGGACAGGGCATCTGTGGGGCGACCGGTACCGGTCGCGGATACTGGAAGGGGAGCCGCCGGACGGCGCGGAGGCGGGGGACTTCCCGGACGGCGGTGTCAGACCCCGCAGCGGGCGACGCCTCGCCGGGGCCGCAGCGGCTGGAGCCCCGCCGGACGGCGGCGGTGTCAGACCCCGCAGCGGGAAACGGCCTGCCGGTGTCAGACCCCGCAGCGGGCGACGCCCCGCCGGTGTCAGACCCCATAGCGGGAAACGGCCTGCCGGGGTCTGACCCCATAGCGGGCGACGCCCCGCCCGGCGAACCGCGGCGGCCGCCATCCCCTCCCCGAACCGAAGCGGCCCAGGGGGACACCCCTGCCCTGAAACCCGAACCGCGGGCCAAGTTTAGCCGTGGGGGCCTGCGCTTGAATTCGGAATTCCTTCCCGCCGGCCCGCCGGGGCTTGATCAAGGACAGCACGGGAATTAACATGGAATTCCGTGGGCCGCCCGGCCCGGCTGGGGCTGGCGGGCCTGAAACTAAAAAAAATTGTTAAAATTCTTTAAAATTTACGAATACCACTTGATTTTTTTTTTTGGCCATAATATAATGAATCAAACAGATGGGATACAAGGCGGGCTTAGTCTGCTGTCCCAGAACCATTAGGAGGAATTTTTTAGATGAAAAAAATTTCAAGTTTGTTTGTTTGCCTTGCCGTGCTGCTTGCGGGCAAAGCATTTGCGTTGGAACTGCCGGACGCCTTAAAGATCCCCGGCCTTACGGTTACGGGCGATGTAAGGACCGGCCTGCGTGTTGAGGGCGCCACCGTGGACGATACCGGCGAGAACGCGGCATTTGCCGCCGGGCGTGATACCGGGGCGCAGAACCCCGCCGCGTACGCCTACAGCGACGACCTTGATGACGGAACCCCGTTCCGGGCCCAGTTGCAGCTTGTATGGGAAAGGGACAACCTCGGCGTAAAGACCCGTTTCCGCTACCGCCCGGATAATTTTGATGGGCCTCAAGCACCTGGTGCTAGTGTAACAGGAGGTGGTAACCTTTCCGGGAAACTGAATAACCTGAACAACACGGTGAACAAGGCCTTCGTGTACGGCTACCTGTTGGACAAGAAGATCAAGGTAAGCGTCGGCAAGGGTACCGACGAAACCTGGGGGCTGTTCTATTCCAGCTTTGCCAGAAATGACAGCGCCCTCAACGTAACCGGCTGGGACGGCAAGGACGGCGTAAAGATCGAGCTAACGCCGATCGAGGGCCTTAACCTGGGCGCGTTCTACGGCACGGCCAACCTGTTTGCGTCTGCGGTAAAAACCAATGGCCCTTTTTTAGATCAGTTTGAGGCCGCCCGCCACTTTGTCGTGGGCGCCAAGTACAAGAGCGATAAGTTCTCGGCGGTATTCGCGACAACGCATAACTTCATTGAGACCGGATACGAGCATGTTTTAGTGGGTAAGGATGAAAGCGGAAACAATGTTTATGCGGATCTTAGCTACATAAGCCAAAACGGATGGGACATAAAGCGAAATGTTGACAACCCGTTCCCCAACACGTCCAACCTGCTGGTCGGCCTGCAGCTCAAACCGATCGAGCCCCTGCAGATAGACCTTTCCGTGGCGGCGCTCAACCTGGGCTCCAAAACGGTCAGCGACGCGTATAAGGATGGCGACGAGATCCCCGGCGCCTATAAGAAAGGCGACTACAACCCCTTCTGGGGGATATACCCCAAACTGAAGGTTGCCTACAGCGTGAACGAGAAGCTCGGCATCGCCCTGGCGATCTCCGACATTACCTTTGCCGATAGCTATTATTACGATGTAAACGACGCGACCGATCCTGAAGACAAGGGTCAGGGGAACCTGTTCCCGATAACGATCAGCCCGTCCGTCTCCTACGCCCTCACCGACGACATCACGGCCGGGGCCGAGCTCAGCTTCAAGATCAACAACGGCGGCAGCGACCAGTTCGGCTTCGGCGTCAAGCCCTCCGCCGAATTCAGCCTTGGCAGCGGCGCGACCTTTGTCGTGTACGACGAGCTTGTTTTCTGGGCCAAATCCAACGACGATACTGAGTTCTGGGCAAAACATCCCGGTATTTCTCCACAGGGCGGCGGCCACCAGGGCGGCAACCAGGGCGCCAGCGGCACCACAAACACCCTCCAGTTCGACTTCGTCTGGACCTTCTAGTTTTGTCCGGGCGCTGACTAAAGCCTGGTGTAAAGCCCCGCCTGTGGCGGGGCTTTTTTTTGTCCGGCCCGCCCGCTACAATGGCCTTATGCTGGAAGACCTTTCCTTCGCGTTCAAAACCTTCCGCCGCAGCAGGACCCGCACCGTCCTCTCGCTGCTCGGCATAATCATCGGCGTCGCGTCCGTGATCGTCGTTACGTCCATAGGCGAGAGCGCCCGAGGGAACGTCAGCGCCGCCTTCGGCTCGTCCGGCCTCAACCTCGTCCGGCTTCAGGCGGGCTGGCGGCTGCGGCAGGCAAACATCAGCTTTAACGAAGCGTTCAGCGCGAAGCTGTTCGATGAAATCCCGCGCGTAAAACGTATATGGCCGGTAAACTCGTTCGGCGCGGCTCTGCGTTACAAAGACAGCGACGTAAACGTTTCCGGCAGCGCCGTCCCCTACGGCTACCTGGAGATGTGCGGCCTGGCGCTGGATTACGGGAACTTCTTTTCGGTATCGGACGACGTGCAGGGCCGGCAGACCCTGATCCTGCAAAGCGAAGCCGCCGCGTCCCTGTTCCCGGAAGGCCGCGCCGCCGGCAAAAAACTGATCCTGGTGCACGAGGGGCAGTCCTTCGGCTTTACCGTCGCCGGCGTCCTTGCCGAAACCAACGGCTTCTTCGAAAACGCCTCGTTTTACGTGCCGCGCGGCTTCTACACGAAGAAGATCGCGCCGTCCCCCGACGCCTCGGCCCTCGTGCTGGAAGCGGACAGCCAGGATCACGCGGTGGAGGTGACCGACAGGGCCCGCGCCTTCATCGCCTCGCTGACCGGCGACGCCTACTCCGTCAACATCACGTCGATGAAGTCGGCGCTGTCGCAGTTCGAGGCGGTCTCCGGCACGATGAACCTGCTGCTGTCCGGCATCGCCGCCATTTCGCTGCTGGTCGGCGGCGTCGGCATCATGAACATCATGATCGTGTCTGTAACGGAACGGAAAAAGGAGATCGGCATCCGCAAGGCTGTCGGCGCGTCCGGCGCGGCGATACGGACGCAGTTCCTTGTCGAGGCCGCCGCGATCACGCTGACAGGCGGCCTGGCCGGTATCGCGGCGGGCCTGCTGTTAAGCCTGTGCGTGGTCTACGTGCTGAACTGGCCCTTCGCGGTAAACCCCGCCGCCTGCCTGGCCGCCTTCCTTTCCTCCGCCTTCATCGGCGTCTTCTTCGGCTTCAACCCCGCCTCCCGCGCCGCAAAGCTGGACCCCGTCGCCGCCCTCCAGTCCCCCTAGCCGCCTCATCCCCGCCCCCCGCCGGGGCGTTTTACGGCGAGGGTGTCTGACACCAAGGGCCGTGGGGGGCTCCCGGCGGGGCGTTTTACGCCGAGGTGTCTGACACCAAAGGCCGTGGCAGGCTCCCGCCGGGGCGTTTTACGCCGAGGGTGTCTGACACCAAAGGCCGTGGGAGCGCGTCCGCCGGGGCGTTTTACGCCGAGGGTGTCTGACACCAAGGGCCGTGGGAGCGCGTCCGGCGGGGCGTTTCCCGCCAGGGTGTCTGACACCAAAGGCCGGCGAGGCGTCTCCAGTCGGGGCGTTTTACGGCGAGGGGTCTGACACCAAAGGCCGTGGGAGGCTCCCGCCGGGGCGTTCTCCGCCGAGGGTGTCTGACACCAAAGGCCGTGGGAGGCTCCCGCCGGGGCGTTTTACGCCGAGGGTGTCTGACACCAAGGGCTGTGGGAGCGCGTCCGGCGGGGCGTTTTACGCCGAGGTGTCTGACACCAAAGGCCGTGGGAGGCTCCCGCCGGGGCGTTTCCCGCCAGGGTGTCTGACACCAAAGGCCGTGGGAGCGCGTCCGCCGGGGCGTTTTACGCCGAGGTGTCTGACACCAAGGGCCGTGGGAGCGCGTCCGCCGGGGCGCGTCCGGCAGACGCGCCTTCACCCGTCATTCATTAACACGGCGCTGTCCTTTATCAGGAAGCCGCCGGGGGTGATTTCAGCTTTGACGGAGAAAACGGTTTTGAAGAAGGGCTCCGTAAAGACGGAACGGGGCGGGCCGGAGGCGGCGATCCTGCCGCGGTGCAGGGCCAGTACGCGGGAGGAGAATCCGGCGGCTGTCTGAAGGTCGTGGTGGATGCCGATTATCGCGGAGGCGCGGGCGGAGGCGCGGGCGGAGAGCAGCTTCATCATGTCGATACGGGCCGCGACATCCAGCGCGCTCATCGCCTCGTCCAGCAGGAGGAGGCCGCCCTTCCCGCCGGAGGGGGCGCTTTCGATCTGGAGGAGGGCGCGGCTTATGATCACGCGCTGCCTCTCTCCGCCCGACAGCTCGCTGATTTTCTTGTCCGCGAAACGCCAGACGCCGGTCTCACGCATCATCGCGGCGGCGAGCGCTATGTCCGCTTCGTCCGTCGCCGCAAGGCGCGAACGGTGGGGGTAAAGGGCCATCAGCACGACTTCCAGGCAGTTGAACGGGAAGTCGGCGCGTATGTCCTGCGGTACAAAGCTTAGGCGCTTCGCCCGTTCGAGCGGGCTCATGGCGCGGATGTCCGCGCCGCCCAGCAGTACGCGGCCCGAAGCGGGGCGGAGGAAGCCGGCCAGTATGCGGAACAGCGTACTTTTGCCGCTTCCGTTGGGTCCGACGAGCGATACGTGCTCGCCTTCCCTGACGGCGAATGAAACGTTTTCAAGTACCGGGCCCGCCGCCCCGTATGAGAAGCGGATCTTGTCAACACTGATTACCGTGTCTGCCGAGCTATTCACGGGCCGCCCCCCGCCGCCGGATGAAGATGTAGATGAAGAATGGACCGCCCAGCAGCGTCGTTAGTACGCCGACAGGTATTTCGCCTGTGCCGAGGAGCCTGACCGCGTCGTCGGCGAGGAGGAGTAGGAGGGCGCCTGAGAGTGCGGACAGGGGGAGCAGGAGCCGGTTGTCGGAGCTGGCGGAGAAACGGAGCAGGTGCGGCACGACGAGCCCGACGAAGCCTATTATCCCGCAGACCGATACCGAGCAGGCGGTGACCGCCGCGCCCAGCAGGAGGTAAAGGAGGCGGGCGCGTTTTACATCGACGCCGAGCGACTCCGCGCCGCGATTCCCCAGGCTTAAAAGGTTCAGATCCCGCGAGAAGGCAATTGCCAGGGCGATGGCGGCGCCCGTAACGGGCGCGAGCAGCAGCGCGTCGGCCCAGGAGCGGCCCGAAAGGCTCCCCATAAGCCAGAATACGATAGCGCCGACGTTCTCGCCGGAGGCCGTCTTTATGAAGCTGACTCCCGCCTGGAGTATCGCGCTCGTGATTATTCCCGCCATGATCAGGTTGGCCGCCGCGAGGCCGCTTCCCCGGTTCGCTATCGCAAGGACGGCGGCAAGGGTGAGTCCGGCGAAAGCCAGGGCGGAAAGGGGGGGCGGAAGGCTTACGGCGAAGGTCATGTTGAGGAAGATCGCCAGAGATGCCCCGAAGGCGGCCCCCGTCGATATGCCGAGGGTGTAAGGGTCGGCGAGCGGGTTCTGCAGCACGGCCTGGAAGATCACGCCTGCGGCGGAAAGCGCGGCCCCGGTGAAGGCCGCGCATACTATGCGCGGGAGGCGCAGTTCGAACACGACGGCGACGGCCCCTCCGCCTATCCCGTCCAGCAGCTCGGCCCTGCCGGAGAGTTTTCCCAGCAGGATGCGGGCGACTTCGCCGGGGGAAAGGCGCAGCGCCCCCAGACCCGCCGAAACCAGCATCGCCAGCGGCAGCAGTACGCAGAGGGCGCTTACCAGGGAGTAGCAGAGCTTCCGTCTCGCGATGAACGCGCCGGGCGGACTACCGGGCGGGGCCGGGGTTTTTGAACTCATCGGGATACAGGAAGTGTGCGATAGTTTTTACGCCTTGTAAATACCGGAAAATGGGGGAGGATACGATTCTTTCTTCTATAAACAGGACATTGCCGTCACGAACAGCCTTTATCCCGGAAAAGCCGGCGCGGCGGCGGAGGGCGTCGAGGGTCTTTGTCGGGTTCATCGCGCCCGTCTGGACTATGTAGGCGTCGATTTTTTCAGCCTGCGCCAGCAGTCTTTCCGTTCCGTAGGACGCTATCGACGACAGGGGGCTTACGGGCCGGGCGTCCGGCGCGACGTTGAGGCCGCCTGAGATCTCTATCGCAACGGCGGGGAGGCTTTGCGGTGCGGCGGTGCGGGTTTCGCGTTCGGTCGTCTCGAAAAAAACCGTCCGCCTCTCCCTTATCAAGGAGGCGGCGCTCCTGACGCCTTGCAGTTCGGAATGAAAGGCGGCTAGCGCGGCTTCCGCCTCGACGCCGGCGAGCAGGGCAAGACGGCCTATATAGCCGTCGAAGTCGCCGAAGGTTTCCGGGTAGAGCGATACGACCGGGATGCCGGCCTTTTCCAGCGCGTCTATGTAGGCGGGGTTGTGCCGCCGTATGAAAGGCCGTATCAAAACAAGGTCGGGGGCGGCGGCGATGACGTACTCAGGGTCGCCCGAATACTCGAAAACGGGGAGGGCCGCCGCCTCCGCCGGGTAATCGCAGGTCGAATGCCCGCCGATCAGCTTCGATCCCGCCCCCAGCGCGAACAGGTTTTCGGTGTGGGCGGAATAGAGCGAAATGATACGCGCAAAAGGCTTGTCAAAACTTACCGTCCTCCCTTCGTCGTCGGTAAGGCTCTCGCTTTGACTGCGCCCCGGCGTGTCCGGAACCTCCGGCGGCTTCCGCTTTACGCACGATGAAAGGCAGAGGAGGATTAGCAGGAAATGCGCGGGGGCTTTCAACACGCTTTGTCGCGCTACGGCTTAGCGGGCGAGCGCGTCGCTTACGTGGCGGACAAATATCTGCTGGACGCCCTGATACTGGCCCAGGCCCTTGAGGATGGGCGTAACGGTAAAGCCTTTATCCTGCATGATGCTCTTCCACGAATCGTCCTCGTCGCTTGCCATGTCGTTGTTCGCGTGATCGCCGGCTACTATCATCAGCGGCAGCAGCACTATCTTTTTAACGCCGAGCGCCGCAGCCTGGGCGATCACGTCGTCAAGGGTAGGTTCCGCCTCGACCGTGCCGATCAGGTAATTCTTGCGGCCCTGGTCTGCAAGCTTCTTCGCGAGCATCGCGTAATCCTGGTTAGAAGCGGCTTCCGTGCCGTGTCCCATGTAAACGATCGCGGTATCGCCAGCCGAGTACTGCGCCGTTTCCGCGACGAGGGCCTTGATCAGATCGTCGTAATCCCTGTCTGACGACAGAAGCGGCTTTCCGTAGCGTATGCTTTTGAACTTGCTTTCAAACGGCTTTATCGCGTCAAGCATCTCGTGGTACTCGATACCGTCCATCAGGTGGGTGGACTGGACCACGACCTCTTTTACGCCGTCCTTTACGAGCCGGTCGAACGCTTCCGTTACGTTGTCGATCTTTTCGCCGTCACGTTCTTCTATCACGTTGATGACTATCTGGCTGGTGAAGGCGCGGCGCACCTCGTATTCCGGGTAGGCCGCCCCTATCGCGTTCTCTATCGCGCCTATAGTCAGAGCGCGGCTTTCGTTAAAACTTGTCCCGAAACTGACGACAAGCAGAACAGGTTTGCCCGCGTTCCCCGCCTGAGTGCTCGCACACGAAGACAATCCCGCAACAGTCATAACGATCGCTGCCACAAACATTGAATTAAACACATTTTTCATACTTTACTCCTAAAATTTTGTTCAAACTGAATGCCGCCATGCGGCATTGAAATACAATGGGCCGCTTTCAAAACTGAAATTTTGAAAAAGCCCGGCTTAATGAACACGGTCACCGCGTGACAGAATCCGGCCGCGGCCACCGATAGGCGGCGGGGCGGAATCCGGGCGGGAGAAGAAACGCCCCATCCGCCGCCGTCCGCTTGTGACCTGCGGAGGCCCCTGGCTGTTGTAAGCCCTCAAAACAAAAAAGCCGCGTTGCATACCGCGGCTTCTTATGAATAAAGATGTAATTACACTGTTACACATCTATACCACTTTCTCCGGTACGCGCAAAGAGAAATGAGAACAAAGGCTGTTTTTGGAAATACCTTAACAAATTCCGGACAGAACCCGCTTCCGGGCCTTATCCGTTTTTCCAATCCGCCTTTACCGCCAAACCGGCGGTGAAGGCGGACTCCAGGGAATATCATTATCCCGCCCGCCCTGTTTCCTGCTGAAACAACGGTTTGCGGGGACGATTCTTTTACGCCACCCCTTGAACGGCCCTTGTTTTGGTAGCCCGGCTGTAACGGTAACGACCTTGCGAGGGAATCTCACCCTACTTTCCCAAATATTAGCCAGTTTAAACCGGCGAAAAGCATTTGTCAAGCTAATTGTGGCTGTTTGTCGTTAATAAGTGATAAGTTCACCCCATATAGTAACGAGGGAGCGCGAACCCGCGGTTCGCCGTTCACCACCCCGGATAAGATAGGAGGATGAAATATATGATGAGCACGAAAGAGCCGGCCCGGCTGACGGTGATAAAGGGCGCTATCGACGGGGCCTACACGGTAAAACAGGCGGCCAAAAAACTTGGTATGAGCACCCGGCGGGTAAAACACCTTAAAAAGGCCGTGCGGGAACAAGGCGACGGAGCGCTCATTCACGGGAACGCCGGCAGCCGGCGCGCCCGGATGGAACCGCCTTCGCGCCCGTCCCGGCGAACTTCGCCCTTGATACCCTGCCTGCGGCCAAATACAAGCGCAAGGCGGATACCCGCGTATGCTTCCCGTTTCATAATTACACGTTTCAGGCTGACAGCCAAAAGCCGCCGGACAGGAAACGGATCACGTTTTTGTCCAGCGAAAAGATCGGCTTCAAAGCGTATTATGATAAAACGTATTACGGCGTAAAGTTTTTTGGACTTTCTGAATGAACCTCCCCGCCGCAGAGCGCTAAACTTGACCCGCAATTCGGCTTTCAGGGCAGAGGTATCCCCCTGGGCCGCTTCGGTTTGGAGAGGAAATGGCCGCCGCCGCGGTTCGCCGGGCGGATTATGCCGTTTATCCGGGCGCCGGGGCCACGGTAAGTGGGTATAGGCGGAAAAAAGCGGGCCCGGACGCCCGTTTCCCGCTGCGGGGTCTGACCCTGCCGCCGTCCGGCGGGACTCCCGCCGCCGTGCGTCCGGCGAGGCGGCGCCCGCGATGGGGTCTGACCCCGCAGGCCGGGAAGTTCCCCGCCGCCGGCTCTCCGCCGTCCGGCGGGGCTCCCGCCGCCGTGCGTCCGGCGAGGCGGCGCCCGCGATGGTGTCTGACCCCGCAGGCCGGAAAGTTCCCCGCCGCCGACTCTCCGCCGTCCGGCGGCTCCCCTTCCAGTATCCGCGACCTGTACCGGTCGCCCCACAGATGCCCCGTCCGTCCATTGTCCCGGTTGTACCTAATGGCGAAGGTCTGCTTCAGCCATTTCATTATCGCGGGCAGCTCGAACCCGTCCGCGGGCCTGATGTAAAAGGCCAGCCGGTCGCCGGCAAGACTCAAGCCCCGGAC
>JAISLM010000004.1 GCA_031290855.1 Spirochaetaceae bacterium | reverse complement strand
TACGAAAAAATATCGTCCAGGCCTGTTGTTTCGTATTCATGCGCAATTTCGTTTCTAAGGTCTTTTAATTCCCGCAGTTCGCTGACAGATTCGATTAAGCCGCGTTTTTCGGCGCGGTTGGCGGCGTCAATTATTGACCCCGGATCATTAAATTCAACAACGTCGATGCTGCGCAGAACTTTATTTACAAGCAAATCGCATGTACGCGCATACCGGGATGTAAGGTTTTCAAATTTATCGAATTCATCTTTTGTGTAGTCACTTTTAATTCCGGTTAATATGCATTGCTCATAGGAGTATTGGAGCCAGTCAAGGCTTACGCAAAGATTACGAATATTATCTTTTAGCAATTCAATCGAAGTTTTTTTCAATTAAGGCAAACTCCTTTTTGTACCGCCATGCAAAAAAAAGGCGATCCGCCATCCGCGGAAATTACAATATCCACCTTTTGTTCTCCAAGAGCGTCTTTAATGTCTCGGCGTATGCGCATTTTGTCAATTCTGGCGATTTTTTGGGAAAGGATCGCTATGTCAATATCGCCGCCTTTTTTTGTATCATCCGAACGAGAACCAAACAGCCATACCTTTGCGGCCTCGTCCCTTTTACATACGGCGTCAACTAAAACATTCCGTTCATGTAAACTTATCCGCATTTTATCCCCGTAATTCTAAGAACAGGCCGCAAGCGGCGTACCAATGCGTCTATGTCGGCGCAAAAAACATCCCAATCCGGTTTCTTTATCCAACGCACTTCATCCGAATACCGGTGATTGTAATACCCTCGGCTTAGCGCTGTACCACCTGTAAGAAAAAACCGTGTGTCGTAGTTGTTCACTGCGTTCAGGACCCCATCTTGCAGCGGATACAGGCTCTCCTCGTAATACTCCGATAATGAAATCATATCTATCCCTCGTATCGCGGGGAAAAAGATAAAGTTTAATATCAGGCGTGTAAAGTTCTTTTATCTGTTCAACTCCCCAAAACGCGACTATCCGGTGCCAGGGCACGTATTGAAGAAAGCGCGCAAATAGAAATTTTTTATCAAAAGGGCCTGCCTTATCAAGCCGTCCTTCGGCAACGGCAAGCATATCCTCAGCCGGTACAAGATAATCCCAGTTCAGCGAAGAAAGCATTTTTAATTGATCGGCATACGTCAGATGCAACATATATTCACCCGTAGTAGGCGGACTTTTTCCCCGCCGGCTTAGCCGGTTTGAATGACAATTTTTCTATTGCCTCTCGTGTCATCTCATCACAGCGCTCGTTAAGAGGTATCCCTACATGGCTCTTTACCCATTCCCATGTAACCGGAAGCTCAAATGCAAGTTTGTCAAGCTTTATCCATAGATCCATGTTTTTTACAGGTTTTCTGTCAGAGTTTTTCCAACCGTTTATCTTCCATCGCAGAATCCATTCGGTCATACCTTTTTCCACATACTGCGAGTCGGTGTGAACGGTAATATGATTAATGCTGAAATTCTTTGCTGCAATATATTTAAGCGCCTTTATAACGGCCAGAAGTTCCATACGGTTGTTTGTTGTTTCCCGTTCTCCACCCTTGCTTTCGCCTATGGTTTTGCCGTGAAGATCGGTAACAATGAATGCCCAGCCGCCGGGTCCAGGATTGCCGGAACAGCCGCCGTCTGTCCAAATATCAAATTCCATATGTTACCTCCCCTGAGGAGAATAAAGATAACGGAAATAATCCATGTTAGTCGTCAGGGTTTTATCTAATTTTGGTATGGTTGTACGGTACGATTCTATGGCTCGCCAAAAATCAAAGAAGGCGCGGTCACGGTTGTAGGCTGAAGCATATATGGATGTCGCTTCGGCGTCTGCCGCGCCGCGAATTTTTTCGGCCTGTTCGTATGCGGCGGATAGGATAGACCGCTGTTCATTGTCAGTACGTCCCAGCCATTCCGCTTTTTTACCTTCGCCTTCACTGCGAAAAGCCTGCGCTATCTGATTTCTTTCCTTTATCATGCGGGCGTAAACGCTCTGTGTAAGCTCGTCAGAATAACGTATCTGCCGCGTTACAACATCGATAAGTTCGATACCGTACTCGCCCACTATCCTGCGGGAACGTTCAAGAATCTCTTCGGCAAGTTTACGCCGTCCTTTCTGTATGGGTTCGGTATTGGTTCCGGGTTCCTGTATCACGGAACTTAGCCGTTTTTCAAAATTCTCAAGCATCGACTCGCCGTCTTCTACAGACGCCGGCGTATCCGCCGTCGGCATGGAAACATTCTCAGGTAGTTTTTCAAGGATAAGGTTTGAATTCCGCACAGTTTCACGAAGATAATTTTCGGCTACAACGGTACGTACCTCTGAATCTATAATATCCCCGAGTTTCGGGTAAGCGCTTGACACGGTTGAAATGGACTCGTAGAATTTCTGCGGGTCCGCTATGCGCCAGCGGGCGATTACATCTACCCATATATACTGTTTTTCCCGTGTCGGCATACTTTTTTGTTCACCCTCCCAAGCCATTATCCGTTTGGGATAGCGCACCACATTATCGATGAACGGGATTTTGATATGGAGGCCGGCGTCTGTAACAACATCAACAAGCCTGCCCATCTCCACTATGACAGCCTGTTCACCCTCATCGATAACATAAAACGGCCCGGCCAACAGTACGCTTACAAGAACCGCCACCATCACGACAAGAATAACAGGAAACTTTTTCAACGCTTACTCTCCCCTGCCCATATTCCTAAATGGCACAAAATTTTGCAGGCTTCGGTCGATGATCACCGTGGGCGGCGCGTCTCCGCTTTCGCCAAAAACTTCCTCTATCATCTCGTAGTACAGCCTTTGCCGCGTCACCTCCGGCGCCTTCCTGTACTCTTCGTAAACCGCGTTGAAACGGTCTACATCGCCGTTTGCGTTGTTGATCCGTTCCGTAGCATAACCCTGCGCCACCTGAATACGCCGGTCAGACTCGCCGCGCGCCCGCGGTATCGCGGCGTTGTAGGCCTGCTGACCCTCGTTTATCAAGCGGTTCATATCCTGCTCCGCCTTGTTTACATCGTCAAAAGCCTCCTGTACGCCGGCCGGCGGGTCTATGTTTTGCAGTTTCACCGCTACAACGTCTATTCCAAGCCCGTAGCTGCGAAATGTTTCGTTCATAAGGGCGATGCCGGAATTTTCTATTGCGCTGCGTTCCGGCCCCATGATGCCCATTATTCCGCGGTCTCCCACCAGCATATTGACGACTGAGCGGGACACATCGCGTATAGTCTGCTCCCGCTCGTTTACGTTGAACACCCAGGATTTTGGATCAACTATCCGGTACTGTATTATCCACTCGACATCTATGATGTTAAGGTCGCCGGTAAGCATCGTGGATTCGCCTGTTCTGTTGGAATACGTCGTCGCTATACCTGATTTTACCGTGCTGAAACCGAACTGTTCCGTGTTATAGGCCGTAACGTTGATCGTGTAGTGTTTATCGATGCCAAACGGAAGCTGAAAATGCAGCCCCGGCTCGTTTATTTTTAAAAACCGGCCAAAGCGGGTTACGACAGCGTTCTCGGTTTGATCGACTATGTACATACTCGTTCCAAGAAACACGAGTACAATAATCCCGGCAAGAATGAGGATCACCGAAGTAGGCTTGAGCCATTTTAGATATACGTTTGGGCTGACGTTACGCATTTAATCCCGTTTGTTTGAGCGCAAACCTGTTCGCTGATCCATATTAGGTAATTATTCGCCTATCCAGAACCGGAAACCGATGGCTGCGGAAAACCAGTTGCCGGAAAGGCCCGGCGACGGCAGAAATGACACTCCGATCTGCGGGGCAAATTCCAGAAACACATCAAATATGTCAAAACCCAGATCCAGTCCGACAGGAATCCTGAGTCCCAGTCCGAAATCAAAATCGTCATCTTTGGGCTTATCTATCTGAACATAAAGGCCCGGACCGGCATAAAAATCAAGTTCCCCGCTCCCAACAGATGTCAAAGGTACTTGCAGTAACCAGAAATCACCCGTTACGCCAAGGTGAAAAGAATCTTCGCCAACATAGTAGTTGGCCCCAAAATGAGTACGCTCGTTGGTGCTAAACAGCAGTCCGCCGCCGTAAATGCCCCACCCAAAATTCCCGCGCAATCCTATACCGAACGAGAAAGCTTCTACCGAAGCAAACACAAACAGGGAACCTGCAATCAACATAATTTTCTTTTTCATAAATACCATCCTTACTTAAACGCCCGTTAAAGCCTCACACTTTATGCGGAGCGGCAAATTAAACTTTACTTTAAAATATCCAATAACTCAACATCAAAAATCAATACTGAATTGGCTGGAATTAGACCGTTGCCGACCGGCTGATCCCCGTAGCCAAGTTCCGGCGGTATGTAGAGTTTATAGTGACTGCCGGGACTCATAAGCTGAATACCTTCCGTCCAGCCGGAAATCACCTGATTCAGCGGAAATTCAGCGGGCTCGTTTCTTTCATAGGAACTGTCAAAGACTTTACCATCTATCAGAGTCCCTTCGTAATTCACCCGTACCGTGCTGTCCGGCGCCGGCTTCGGCCCACCGGCCTCTTTGACAACTTCGTATTGCAGACCGCTTTCCGTTGTGACCATGCCGTTTTTCTTCCCGTTCTCCTCAAGGAACTGCTTGCCGTCTTCCAGATTTGCCTCGGCCTCGCGTTTCATCGAGTCGTTGATCGTCTCTTGAACTATGGCAACGGCGTCTTCTTCCGTTATTTTGGAATTGCCGTCAAGGCAGGATTTGAAGCCGTCGATATAGGCATTGTAATCGAAAGTAAAACCGAAAGGTTTAAGATCGGCCCCCATAAGAACGCCAAACGCGTAACTTTTATCGGCATCCAGCGTTTTGCCGTCGTCGCCCGCATTATCTTTCGCATTACACGCCGTAATAACTGCCAGCGCCAGACAGATCCCGATTGTTGCTTTCTTGACCATAATTCCCTCTCTTATAAACACGATAACGCCGTCAAAGCGGCGGCGCGGCAGCACGGAATACCGCGTTAAAAACTTGTAAGATAACAGATACCTATAAACAGAAGCGCACGCAGGATATTATTGTCAATTTGCAGATTCCGTGTCCGTATTTGACTCCCGTACCACCAAAACAAACCCATTTGAGTATCGATTCGGAGCGCGTATTCGGTAAAGTCCTCTTTGAGGCTTTGATTGCCGAAAAAAAGAAACGCCAATTCATCCAGTATTATGCCGAATTCCGCCAATGCGGACTCGTAATCGCCGTTTTCGATGAAAGATATCAGTACCGGCAGGCGGCGTTGAAGATGTTCCTTCCTGATCTCGTCAGACTTTTCCACCCAGGTTTTAGATATTAACAATGCAAGGTTGTTCTGAAAATGCGCCAGAAAATGCCGGAACTCACCGGACGACGAACCTTGCATGATACGCTTGAATTCCATGCCTATTCCCAATATATCGGCAAACGCCTCTACCGCGGCGAGCGTGGGGCCTTTCTCCGGCGCCGCGTGTTCCGGCGGAAACAAAGTTTCCGCCGCGACACGATAATCGCTCTCTATATACGGTATCGAATATGGATGATTCTCAAGCATGTTTGTATTCATACCAAAAACAAGTTTTTTGATCAAGCCGTCACTAGCCCGCCCGCACCCGACGGCGGGTTTCCTCCATGGCGGACGGTACGGAAAGAGCGTCCGGCTAGAGTTTACGGCTCCGCCGCTACACTCGACGGCGGATTTTCCGCATGGCGTCCGGCAGGAAAAGCGTAAGGGGCTTGGGGACAAGCGCCGCGCAAAGGCCAAAAAGCAGGCTTCTTTCGAGGGAACAAATCCGCTTATTTTAGTTCTCCTTACCTTTTTAAGGTTTTTTGGGTAATGATGTTTTTATTGCCGGCAATGAACCTCCCCCGCCCCAAGGGGCGGGGGAGCAGACCCCACTGCGAATAACGGCTATCCCTGAGTTGTTAGACCTGGCAGACGTGGGCGGGGACACGGTAAAGATAGACGCCGCGGCCTAAAAGTCTCTGGGGGTGTCAGAAAGAGATTGTGAAGAAAATCCGGGAGGAAAAGCAGATTACGTTGCTTGCGTTGAAGGAAAACCATCCGGTTTTGTACGAAGAAGTCAAGGAATATTTTGGCTGTCTTGACTAACCGCAGACTAAAGAACTCCACGAGGGCGTGTGGCAGGCTCAACCCCAGGATTTGCCGCCGCAGGCGGAAAATCTTCCTGTACTATCCTGTCGACGCCGACCACAAAGTCCGGTTTTTCGATGTTGACGATGCGGACGCCCTGGGCTGAACGGCCCATCACGCGGATGCTTTCGACGTCAACCTTTATCGACTTGCCCTGGCTCGTGATGCACATTATCTCCTCGCCGTCCTTCACGGTGACGCAGCCGCTGATCTCGCCCGATTTTTCTGTAACCTTGTATATTTTTTGACCGCCCGTGCCGCGCCCGTGCGGCGTGAAGTCGCCGAAGTCGACGCGCTTGCCGTAGCCGTACTCGGAGATCAGCAACATCGCCTCGGTCTCGTCAACGCGGAGTACGCCGCAAAGCTCGTCGCTGCCGTCCAGCCTCATCCCGATAACGCCGTGGCTCGCCCTGCCCATAGCCCTCACGTACTCCTCGTTGGTGCGCAGCGCCTGAGCCTTGCGCGATATGAGGACGATCTCGTCCTTGCCGCCCGTAAGGAGGGCGCTCACCAGCTTGTCGCCTTCGTCCAATTTTATGGCGATAACGCCGCGCGTCTTCGCGTTGGAAAAGTCGCTCGTCATCACCTTCTTTACAACGCCCCGTGCCGTGCCCATAAACAGGTAGTTCTCGTCCGAAAACGCCTTGAACGAGACTATCGCCGTGATCTCCTCGTTGGGGGACACGGTGAGCAGGCTCTTTATGTGCGAACCCTTCGAGGTGCGCGAGCCTTCCGGCAGTTCGTGAACTTTCATCCAGTACGCCTTGCCCGCGCTTGTAATAAACATTATGTGTTCATGCGTGGAGGCGACAAAAATCTGCTTAACAAAATCATCTTCCGCCAGTTTCGCGCTGATCATGCCCTTGCCGCCCCGGCCCTGGTTCTTGTAGGCGGAGACGGGGACGCGCTTTATATAGCCCATGTTCGAGATGATGATCATCATCTCCTCTTTCTTTATCAGATCCTCGATATCTATGCTTTCGATCTCGCCGGCAACTATCTCGGTGCGCCGCCCATCCCCGTATCGTTCCGCGATGGCGCGGGTCTCTTCCTTGATGACGCCGCGCAGTTTCACGCCGTCATCCAGTAGCGATTTCAGATATGATATCTGTAGCCTGACCTCCTGTAATTCCTTTTCGAGCTTTTCGACTTCCAGGTGTGTGAGCCGTCCGAGCCTCATGTCGACAATCGCCTGGGCCTGGGCCTCGACCCGCCCGTCGATCTCCTCCGCCGTCCGCCCCGCATCTTTCGCTCGGGCCGCCGGGTACAGGAAGCGGTCCTTGAGGGCGGCCTTCGCCCCGTCGATGTCCCGCGCCGCCTTGATCAGGGCCACGATCTCGTCGATGTTGGCCATCGTGATGAGGAGGCCGTTAAGGATGTTCTCCCGCGCCTCAGCCTTTTTAAGGTCGAATATCGTCCGCCTCGTAACGACCTCGACGCGGTGCTCGACAAAGTAGTGGACGAGTTCCTTCAGGTTGAGGCAGCGGGGCCTACCGTTCACGAGGGCCAGGTTGATGATGCCGAAAGTCGATTGCAGCGCGGTCTGGGCGAAAAGCTGGTTCAGCACGACCTTGAGGATCGCGTCCTTCTTCAACTCTATCACGATCCGCATACCGTCCCTGTCCGACTCGTCGTTGGCGTTGGAGATGCCGTCAATTTCCTTCTCGCGCACGAGGGCGCCGATCCGCTCAAGCAAGAGCTTCTTGTTGACGTTGTACGGGATTTCGGTAAAGACGATAGTTTCCCTGCCGTTCTTGGCCGTCTCTATATTGAAGCGCCCGCGCATCAGAACCTTACCGCGCCCCGTCCTGTAAGCCTCGCGTATTCCGTTCCTGCCGAAGATGATACCGCCGGTGGGGAAGTCCGGCCCCGTCACGATGCGGGACAGTTCCTCGATGCTGATCTCCGGGTTGTCGATGTAGGCCGTAACGGCGGCGCAGACTTCGGTAAGGTTGTGCGGGGCCATGTTCGTTGCCATGCCGACCGCGATCCCGCTGGAGCCGTTCACAAGGAGATTCGGAACGGCCGCCGGAAGCACAACCGGCTCCGTCTCGGACTCGTCGAAGTTTGGCACAAAGTCGACCGTCTCTTTCTTTAGGTCGAGGAGTGTCTCCGCCCCCAGACGCGAAAGTTTCGCCTCGGTGTAACGCATCGCGGCGGGGGGATCGCCGTCGACACTGCCGAAGTTGCCCTGCCCGTGTACGAGCGGGTATCGCAAAGAAAAGTCCTGAGCCATCCGGACGAGGGCGTCGTACAGCGCCAGATCGCCGTGCGGGTGGTACTTACCCATCGTGTCGCCGACTATGCGGGCGCTCTTTTTCGTCGCCGCCCCCGCATGAAGGCCGAGTCCGTCCATCGCGTACAGGAGCCGCCTGTGAACTGGCTTCAGTCCGTCCCGCACGTCCGGCAACGCCCGCGACACAATCACGGACATCGCGTAATTCAGGTAATCGGTCTTTACTTCGTCTTCTATCGCGAGCGGGATCACCTTCCCGCCGCCTCCCGGAGAACCCGGTGTTTCTGTATCTCCCATGAAAATTCCCTTAATTTGACTATATAGAGCCTGTCCCAAAACTGTGCGCTAACGCGCACGGTTTTGGGACAGGTTCTTGCAGTTTTTGAGGCCCTTGGCCTTCCGGCTTTTAACCTTGCAAAACTGCGGAATTTAAGGTTGCTGGACAAGCGAAGCTTGTCTCCCCAAAACTGACGCTTTGGGAAAGCCTCTATAATGCTCTAATTTTACAAAAAATTCACCAAAAAGTAAGCCCCCGCCAGGGCAACGTCATTTAACTTGGCCGAACAATGCATGGTAAAGGAAATCGTCGCTGAAAGTAGCCCGGAACATTTTCCTTCGAGTGCTGAATCGTTTTTCGGGCACGGCGGTCTTT
>JAISLM010000003.1 GCA_031290855.1 Spirochaetaceae bacterium | reverse complement strand
TCCGTATGTTAAAGCAAAACGCGGGCAAGCGCACATATATTTGCATGAGACATTTAAGAATGCTGAAACAGGGCGTGTGGTACGAAATCAGTACCCGCGTCAACAACCGGGAACCCCTGTTCCGCGGGGGCCGGGCAATGGCGCTGTTCGACCGGGTGTTCCGGGAGACCGCGCACAGGTTTGCCTTCACGGTCCGGGGCTTGAGTCTTGCCGGTGACCGGCTGGCTTTTTACATCAAGCCTGCGGACGGGTTCGAGCTGCCGGCGATAATGAAATGGCTGAAGCAGACCTTCGCCATTAGGTACAACCGGGACAATGGACGGACGGGGCATCTGTGGGGCGACCGGTACCGGTCGCGGATTCTGGAAGGGGAGCCGCCGGACGGCGGGGAAGCGGGGGAGGCGGCGGGAGTCCCGCCGGCCCGTGGTGTCAGACCTCACAGCGGGAAACGCCTCGACGGACGCATGGCGGCGGGGCCCTCCCCGGCCCGTGGGGTCAGACCCCGAAGCGGGAAACGCCTCGCCGGACGCACGGCGGCGGGGCCCTCCCCGGCCCGTGGGGTCAGACCCCGAAGCAAGGAACGGGCGGCCGGGGCCGCGTTTTCCCGCCTATACCCCCTTCCCGCCGCCCCGGAGCCCGGATAAGCGGCATAATCCGCCCGCGGAACCTCAGCGGCCGCCATTTTCTCGCCAAACCGAACCCGCCCGGGGGGATACGTCTGCCCTGAAAGCCGAACTGCGGGCCAGGTTTGGCGCAGGCGGCGGGTTATCTTGTAAGTGATGCGGAATCAAAGAGCTTCGATCGGCTGCGGAAATTTATCACCTGTGGCGCTTTGCATAGAAAACCTTGTTTGCCCGCAAACCCGTCCACTACCATTTTTTGTAGTTGCCGCCAACTCCAGGCGATATAAAACAGCGGAAGCGTCCGCGTGTGGATTGTGCCTAACCTGATGAGCCTCCGCACGGTATTAAACCAGACTTTGCGAATTAAGAAGGGATAAGGCGGGGGAACAGACCCCGCCGCGAATCTATCACGAATCCATCCGTTTCGCAAAACGACCGGCCCTTGACCCGTAAACGTAGGAATTCGGGGTTACTCTCTACATTTATGTATTATATAATCAATTAAAATTTCTTTATTACATTTTCTGTAGAAAATACTTGACAAAAAAAATTCTTTATATTAGGGTATTGTAATTAAGACGCAGATGCCGCAAGAATACGGTGGCGGGTAAAAATGTTGCGGCGGTGATTCGCCTGCCGCGTAAGGAGAGAAAAGAGAATGAAAAATCTGAAAAAAGTTTTTCGCGGATTGTTCCTGCTTGCGTCCGTCGTGGCGCTGGCCACAGGATGTGCAAAGAAGGAACAAGTTATCAAGATCGGTTTCAACATACCGTTGACCGGAAATTCGCCCAAAATAGGCGAAAGCGCGCGTTTTGCCGGCGAGCTTGTAAAAAAGGAACTGGACGCGGCGGGGGGGCTTGAGGTTAAAGGCCAAAAATACCCGGTCGAGTTCGTCTATGTTGACAACGAGCTAAAGTCCGAATCCGCGGTTCAGGCCGCTCTGCGCCTGATAGAGCAGGATAAGGTGCTGGCAGTAGTGGGGCCCTGCGGCTCAGGCCGCGCTATCCCCGCGGGCGGGGCGAATAACGACAACCGGACGCCGATGGTGTCGCCCTGGGCTACGAACCCGGCGGTTACGCTGAACCGGCCTTACGTGTTCCGCGCCTGTTTACTCGACCCGACACAGGCGCCGGCGGCTGTCAAGTTTGCCAAAACCCAGTTTTCCGGTCTAAACAAAGTCGCGATCCTCTACAACACCGAGGACGACTATTCCAAGGGCTTGAGTGAGATTTTCCGCGATGTCTGGACTCAAAGCGGCGGCGAAGTCGTCGCCTACGAAAGTTTTGGTGAAAAGGACCAGGACTTTTCGACGCAGCTTACCCGCATCGTGCGTTCCGGCGCGGAAATCCTGTACCTGCCGGACTACTACAACCATGTCGCGCTGATAGTCTCCCAGGTAAAAGACCTGGGCTGGGGCGGCAAGCCGATACTCGGCAGCGATTCCTGGGGTTCCGCCGACCTGGTGAACCTTTCAAACGGGGCCGTAAAGGGCTATTTCTTTACCACGCACTACGCGGCGGCGGGCGCGGTCGGCGCGACGCTGGATTTCATCAACAAGTACAAATCCGCCTACGGCTACGTCCCCGATGACATCGCCGCGCTGACATACGACTCGGCTTGGATAATCCTCAGCGCGATACAACAGGCCGGTTTATCAGGCGACCTTGCCAAGGACCGCGAAGCCCTCAAAAACGCGATAGCTTCGACGGCAAACTTCCCCGGTATCACGGGAACCATGACCTTTGACGCCAACGGCGATCCCGCCAAACCCGTCGTCGTGGTTCGTGTGAACGATGCCGGCGAGTTCGAGTACGTGGCGAGTATGTAGGACGAGTAGGGATAGGGGTACCCGCAACGACGGCAGCACGGCCGCAGGGCATCCCTTTTTCCAGCGGGCCGGCCCGCCAAACAAAAAATCACGTTAACAAAAACAGGAGGCGCGCTTGTTGGCGGCTTTACTACAAAATATTTTTAACGCGCTGCAATGGGGCAGCTTTTATTCTATGATAGCGCTAGGTTACTGTCTCGTGTACGGTGTGCTGCGGCTTATCAATTTTGCGCACGGCGATATTTTCATGGCGGCCTGCTACATCGCCTTCTTCATCGCGGGGGCGGTTCTATCGATGTTCAGCAACGGCATAATAGTATTCCTTATAACGCTTGTCTTAACGATGCCGCTCACCGCGCTTCTCGGCGTGACGATAGAGCGTGTCGCGTACAGGCCGCTTCGGAAGAAAGGCGTGAACCGGCTTTACGTTGTGATTACCGCGTTGATGGTCGGCTTTATCCTGGAAAACGGAAACCTCGCGTTTCTAGGCGCAAGCTCGCGCCGTTTCCCCGACATGATAGAAAAGCAGATCTGGCAGATAGGCCCGCTGGTTCTAACGAACCTCAAAGTCCTTGTGATCGCAAGCGCGTTTGTCGTGTACGGGGCGCTGGAATTCATCGTGCAGAAAACGATACTCGGTATGGCGATGCGGGCCATATCCTACGATCCGTTCGCGATACCGCTGATGGGCATCCCGCTAAACGCGATAATCACGTTCACCTTCGCGCTGGGTTCGTCCCTGGCCGCCGTCGCGGGCATCCTTTATGGGCTGTCTTACCCGGTGTTGAGCTACGACATGGGGATGATACTCGGCTGGAAGGCGTTTATCGCGGCGGTTGTCGGCGGCATAGGCGTGATAAAAGGCGCCTTCGCCGGAGGCTTCATCCTGGGCTTTATCGAAGTGTTCTTCGCGTCATTCTTCCCGTCCAGCTTCAAGGATCTGATCTCATTTGTGATACTGTTGATAATCATGGCGATAAAGCCGACCGGCTTCTTCGGCGTGGCGAAAGGCACAAAAATATAGAAATCTAAGGCAACCGGACAAGCAAGCTTGTCTCCCAAAAACCTGAAGTTTTGGGAAGGCCTCTATTTTAAGGATACGGAAACGTGAAAAAAAGTAATCTAATACTGGTAACGATGGCGCTGCTCGCCGTGGCCGCAGCGATAATAACGCTCTCTTCCCTGGGAGTGATAAACCAGTACCTGCAAAGCGTCCTGATGTCGATAGGTATAAACATTATATTCGCGGCAAGTCTAAACATAGTGAACGGCTACATGGGGGAATTTTCCTGCGGACACGCAGGCTTTATGGCGGTGGGGGCCTATGTCTCTTCGGTAATCTCGATAATCCTTTTCACCGAAAACAAATTTTTGGGCGGCCCGCTGCTGCCGCCCGAATCGGCGCTCTTCCTCTTCCCTCTAGTGATCATACTTGGCGGCGTGGCGGCGGCCTTCACGGGCCTGATAATCGCCATTCCGTCGTTCAAAACCCGCGACGACTACCTCGCGATAATAACGCTCGCGTCAAACTACATAATCATCACCGCTATCAACAACATGGAAATCATCGGCGCGAGCCGTGGCCTGATGGGGATGAAGGGAACCTTCTTCGCGATGAACGACGCCGTACCTCTGCCGTGGGTACTGGTATGGATACTGGTGTTTGTCTTCCTCTGCGTGATGCTGATAAAAAGGCTGATGTCGTCCGCGCTCGGAAAGTGCATATCGGCGATACGCTACGACGAAGTTTCGGCGGAGATAATGAGCGTAGACACGAACCGCATCAAGATGCTGGCCTTCATGTTTTCGTCCGGCCTTGCCGGAGTCGCCGGCGGCCTCTTCGCCCATCAGCTCGGTTTCATCAACCCAAGCTCGTTCAGCATCCTGAAGTCTACCGAAGGGATGGTGATGGTATACCTGGGCGGCATGGGCTCGCTGTCCGGCTCCGTGCTCTCGGCCGTGCTGTTCACGTTCCTGCTGGAAATCATGCGGCCCCTGCAGATATTCAAATGGGTGATAATCCCGCTCCTTCTGATACTGTTGACGCAGTTCCGTCCCGAAGGGCTGCTAGGCAACAAAGAACTGGGCGGCGTCATTTCAAATCTGTCAAAAAAGAGGACTTTATGGAAAAGCAACTAGAGATTCGCGGCCTCTCCCACCGTTTCGGCGGCCTCCAGGCCCTCACCGACATAGACCTTGACCTAAAGAAAGGCTCGATTTCGGGACTCATCGGCCCAAACGGGGCGGGAAAGACAACCGTCTTCAACATCGTAAGCGGTTTTTATGTCCCCAGCGAAGGCGATATCCTGATAAACGGCAGGCGGATAAACGGGATGAAGCCGCACGAAATAGCCGCGATGAAGGTAGGCCGCACCTTTCAGAACATCAGGCTCTGGAGCGAGATGAGCGTACTGGACAACATCCTTATCGCCCAATACTACAGGCTCGGATACGGCACGGCGGACGTTTTCTTTCGCACCAAGCGCTACCTCCGGCGCGAGGCGGAGCTTACAAAAGCCGCATGGGAACTGCTCGAAATTTTCAAGCTGACCGACCTTGCCACCGAGTACCCCAAGAACATCCCCTACGGCACCCAGCGCCGTGTCGAGATTGCCCGCGCCCTGTCCCTTGATCCGGAACTCCTCCTGTTGGACGAACCGGCCGCCGGCCTCAGCACGGCGGACGCTGTCGAGCTGATCGACTATATCCACTGGCTGCACGACCGCTTCAAGCTGACTATCTGGATGATTGAACATCAGATGGACGTCGTGATGACTCTGTGCGAGGAGATCACGGTTATTGACTTCGGCAAGGAGATCGCCGCCGGCGCGCCGGATGAGATAAAGAACAACGAGGACGTGATAAAAGCGTATCTGGGCACGGGCGAACTGGCCTAATGGCCGGCGTCCCCGCCGGCGGGGGCGCATACCCCCCCCCCCCCAGTATGGACTAGGAGTGAAAGATGATTTTGGAAGTTAAAGACCTGAGGGCGCGTTACGGCAACATAGAGGTGTTGCACGGCGTGTCGTTTTCCGTGGATCGCGGCGAAATCGTCACGCTGATCGGTTCCAACGGGGCAAGCAAGACTTCGATGCTGTACTGCATCGCCCGCCTTATGCCGCCCGACGCGCCCGCCGTAAGCTCAGGCGACATTCTCTATGACGGTGAAAGCATCCTCAAAACGGAACCGCACACCCTGATTCAGAGGCAGATGATGGTTCTGGTGCCGGAGGGCAGACATATTTTCGGGAATCTTACCGTCGAGGAGAACCTGCAAATTGCGACCTACCCGTACCGCAATGACATAAACTACAACGTGATAAGCGGCGAAAAAAAAGACCTGGTCTACGGCCTCTTCCCCCGTCTCTTTGAACGCCGCAAGCAGCGCAGCGAACTGTTGTCCGGCGGCGAACAGCAGATGCTTGCCGTGGGCCGCGCCCTGATGACCGGCTGCGAGACGATCCTGCTCGACGAGCCTTCGATGGGTCTTGCCCCCAAACTGATGTTTGAAATGTTCAAGGCCCTGCAAAAACTCAATTTCATAAAGCACACCACGATCATTGTCGTCGAACAGAACGCGAGGGTCGCGCTCAATTTCGCCAGCCGGGGCTACGTTCTAAAGACAGGCGAGGTTATAGCCGCAGACACTTCCGACAGCCTCGCCGCCAACGCCGACGTCCGAAAAGCCTACATGGGGGGCTAGGCCCCGTGCCCAGCCCTCAAAAGGACTTCCGCAAAGGCCTTCAGGCTGACGCCCGGCACTCGTGGCTGGCCAAACCTCCTGGCCGCCGTTAGTCGATTTCACGGTGTATGGCCGACAGTTTACTGTGGACGGCCGACGCTACGCATCGAAGTGTTGATCGGGCGCCGCAGCCGCGCCACCGCCTGGGTCATGGCGGTTAAGAACCTCCGGCCCAGGGATGGCCTCATCTTTCATTCAGATCGGGGAGCGCGGTATTGCGCGAAGGCTTTCTTCCGCGAAGCGCTTCAGGCACTTTGTCCCACGGTACGCCGGAGTATGAGCCGCAAGGGGAATTGCCGGGATAAGGCCTGTGCCGAATTTTTTTCAAGACGCTGAAGCGGGAGTTGGAAACCCTGGACGGCAAGCATTCGGCGGGGGAGGTCAGGCAGTCGGTGTTCATGTACCTTGAGGCATATTATAACCGGGTTCGGCTTCATTCGTGGCTTAACTATCGGGCCCCTGATCTGTTTAACTCAGGGCAAACCGCTTAACGGTGTCTCCCTAATGGGGTAAAGTCCAGGCTTGCATAAACGCTTGTTGTGAAGTTAGATAAATTGATGAAGAATTTTAGCAATGCGGTTTTCTATCTATTTCCCGTGTTGGCGGCGGTTTTGTTTTTGCTGCTGTTTTCGCTGATCTGTTCGGGCTGCTACACGCTGAAGCAGGGCGCGATTATGCTCGGGTACCTTGGCCGGGCGGTGCCGCTTGAAACTTTGTCGGACGCGCCGGACGCGCCGGAAGAAAATATACGCTTTGTCGAATTGGTAAACGATATACGCCGTTTTGCCGTTGACGAACTCGGACTCAAGGATACGAAGAGTTATACGAAGTACGTCGATATAAACCGTGATTATTTGGCGGCAATAGTCTCGGCGTCCGCAAAGGATTCTTTTAATCGGCACGAATGGCGCTTTCCGGTTGTGGGAAGCGTTCCGTACAAGGGTTTTTTTAACGTGGAGGACGCGCGGAGGGAGGCCCGCAAATTACAAAATAAAGATTTGGACGTGTGGATTCGTCCGGTTGACGCCTTCAGTACTTTGGGCTGGTTCTCAGATCCGCTGTATTCGTTCATGCGGGATTATAGTCAGGATCGCATGGCCGATATTTTGATACATGAATTGGTACACGCCACAATTTTTATAAAAGATAATATGCAGTTTAACGAGGAGCTTGCGGAATTCATCGGCAGCGAAGGGGCGCGGCTCTACATGAAAAAACTGTACGGTGATTCCGGCCCGCAGCTGGAAGCCCTCGCGTATTCCGAAGCGGACAACGCCGCCTATGTCGCCTTCATACAGGAATTGATAGCCGGCCTTGACGCCGTTTACAAAACGGAAATTCCGCGCGAACAAAAACTTGAACAAAAACAAAAAATTATCGCCGCGGCCCAGTCGCGTTTTGCCGCCGAATACGAAAGCCGCTTTCATTCCGGCAATTACAGGGGTTTTTCCGAAATCGAGGTTAACAACGCATACCTGGAACTGTACCGCCTTTACTATTCCGGCGGCGGCAGGCTGAAGGAACTGTACGAAGAATCAGGCGGCAACCTTCATGCGTTCATTGCGGCGGCAAAGACGATAAGCAGAAAGGGCGGCGATCCCGTGGAGCAGTTGCGTTACGCGCTTGCGAAACAACAGCCGTGATCGTTATGCGGTACGGGTTGCCTCCGCCCTTCGGCTCGGCACCTTTGGCGGGTCTCACAGTATTTGGGTTTTCATGAATTAGTGTTTGTCTATAGGGGCTTTCCCAAAACTTCAATTTTTGGAACAGCCTCAATTAGCTGTTATCATGGCGGCGTTCATAATCCTAATGGGCGACTCTGGCATCTCAGTGGTGAGACGTTCCAAAGACCCTGGCGATTTTGGAACCGTCCTTGTCCTTGCTCAAAAGCTTTTTGTTGAGGATGAAGAATTTGCCCGGAGGTCAGAGAAACTGGCAGGCGCGGCTCAGCCCTCTCACGAAACCCGTTCTCCAGGGCGGATCAACAGCCCGCCATTAAAGCCATATCCCACGGAATCAAAAATCCCCGGAAATACGGAACAAATTCTCGTGAATTTTCAGCTAAAAACGGGCCCCCGTTTAGGCAAACGCACCTCCGCCGAATGGTGAATAATTAAGAAAGATTAATGCGTCAGGGTGTCGCGTCCTGGTTTAAAGTTGACATACGGGGGTCAAAAGATGCGCGGGGTGGTACGATACAGCGAGGCGTTTAAGCTCCGGCTTGCGGGGGACGTGGCGAGCGGGAAATACGCGAGCCTTGACTAGGCGGGGCGCAGGAACGGGATCCGCGGGGGCTCGACAGTGGGCAAGCGGGTAAAGAAATACGGGCGGGAGGA
Organism: Spirochaetaceae bacterium; assembly: GCA_031290855.1. GTDB lineage: Bacteria > Spirochaetota > Spirochaetia > Treponematales > Breznakiellaceae > JAIRMY01. The sequence goes on along the minus strand of JAISLM010000003.1, from coordinate 12,201 downwards.
TATACGGCCCAAAAGGGTAAAGGCGGGAACTATGAACGGGACAGACGAGTTGCGGGCGGCGCGGAAAAGGATACGGGAACCGGAAGCGGCCCTGGCCGGCGCGCTCACGGGTTATTGCCCTGGGCGCGCGTTTTTGGACATAGCGTGCGTGCGTTGAACCGTACTTGAGATTCGGCGGCTCAACGTTCCGCATTGGGCCGCTTGCCGGAAGGCGAAAGACAAGGGGGATGGCATGAAAACTCCCCCTACGGCGGGAAAGATGTGCCGGAAACCTGGCATGGGATGAGCAGAATTATTAAAAGGCGCGGCGGATGAGGCAGAGGCGGGCGGCATTACCTACATCCGCACCGGCGGGGACTTTCCGTGTCTCGGTCTGCTTATGGATCTGTTTTCCCGAAAAATAGCCGGCTATCACGCGGGGACATCCCGGAAGCCGGGGGAACTGTCCGCGCTCTGGAGCTGGCGCTGAAGGAACTTCCCGCGGGGGCGGCCCCCGCCCGCCATTCGGACCGCGGCAGCCGGTACTGCCCGCATCTGTATGTTGAAAAACTCACATCCCGCGGGCTTCCGGTGATTAGACCTGAGGAGCCGCGCTGCTACGAAAACGCCCGTGCCGAAAGGCTGAACGGGATACTGAAACAGGAATACGGTCTTGGTTGTTCGTTTCGGAGCAGGAAGCAGGCGCCGGCGGCGGCTGGTGAGGCGGTGTTCCCGTGCAACACCAGGCGGCCCCATCTGGCCCTTAAAATGAAACGCCTGAAAATACGCAACGGAGGGTCGCGTAAAATCTGCCAACCTGTTTCAGGACTGGACACTTGACAGGTAATGATATAACCAGACGTGAGCAATGGACGATCTTCATTACTAATTCCTTATTCGCAACGGTGTCTAATAACCCGCCTATCCTTCCTTTTGCGGTTAAAAAGGCGGCGGAACGTCAGGCACAAACCGCACAGCGGTTTGCCGTTGCGGGTTGTGCCGGCGGCACAATCCACACGCGGACGTTTGACGCTGTTTTGTGGCGGGGAGCTTCATTGTAAGCAGAAAAACGGCATGTAGCAGCCCCGCTGCCGCGCCTCCGGCTTTGACTCCCCGGCATCCGCAGCGGCGCCGGCCTTCGTTGTTGCGTAGCAGGGCTTCTTGCCACCCGAAGCCAAAACATACTAAAATCGTTTCATGCCCGGCGGCAAAGGTTTTGCCTTGGCGCGCGGGCGGCCGCGGGAGCTTGTTTTGAAAGAAAAAAATGCCGTCTACGACGAGTCGAAGATACAGACCCTGTCGTCGCTGGAACATATTCGTCTGCGGACGGGTATGTATATCGGGCGGCTGGGCGACGGGTCAAACCCCGATGACGGCATCTACATACTGTTAAAAGAAGTTATCGATAACGCCGTTGACGAATACATCATGGGCAACGGAAAAAGCATTGACGTTGAAATAAAAAACGGCCTTGTCAAGGTGCGGGATTTCGGGCGCGGCATACCGCTTGGAAAACTGCTTGAATGCGTTTCCGTGATAAACACCGGCGCGAAGTATAACGACGACGTGTTTCAGTTTTCCGTGGGCCTCAACGGGGTCGGGACAAAGGCTGTAAACGCGCTATCTTCCCGGTTCAGAGTCGTTTCCGTGCGCGACGGGAAATTCGCCGAGACGGTTTTTGAACGGGGAACCCTCACGAAGCAGCGGAACGGCAAGTTAAAAGAGCCGCAGAAGAACGGCGTGTTCGTCGAATTCCGGCCTGACGAAGAGATCTTCGGCGCTTACCAATTCAACATGGAATTTGTCGAAAAGCGGATAAAGACTTACGCGTGGCTCAACACGGGCCTGTCGTTAAACCTTAACGGAAAGAAGTATGTTTCAGAGCGTGGTCTTTTCGACCTGCTTTGCGAGGAAACCGGCGGCGAGAACGACGCCGCATGCCTCTACCCGGCGGCGTACTACAAGGGCGAGCGTGTCGAATTCGCGTTCACGCATACGAACAATTACGGCGAAGCGTACTTTTCTTTCGTGAACGGGCAGCATACATCCGACGGTGGAACCCACCTTTCGGCGTTCAAGGAAGGGATGTTAAAGGGCGTCCAGGCCTACTTCAAGAAAGACTACAGGAGCGAGGACATAAGGGAGGGCGCGACGGCCGCCATCGCCGTAAAACTAAAAAATCCCGTGTTTGAGAGCCAGACAAAAAACAAACTGGGCAATTCCGATATAAGGTCATGGCTTGTTCAGGAATGCAAGGACGCGGTCGAAGACTGGCTGCATAAAAATTCCGAAGCGGCAAAGAAGCTGGAAAACAAAATTCTCGCAAACGAAAGCCTGCGTACGGAGTTGAATTCCGTAAAGAAAGAAGCCCGCGAGGCGGCGAAGAAGATCGCGATAAAGATACCTAAGCTGAAAGACTGCAAGTACCATCTGGAAGACGGCAAACATGGCGAGGCGGCCACGATATTCATCACGGAAGGCGATTCGGCTACCGGGTCGATGGTATCGAGCCGCGACGTAATGACGCAGGCGATATTCTCCCTGCGCGGCAAACCGGAAAACATGCACGGCAAGAAACGCGCCGCGATATACCGAAACGAAGAACTGTACAACATGATGATGGCGCTTGGGATCGAAAACACGCCGGAGGGCCTGCGCTATGCCCGTATCGTGATAGCGACGGACGCGGACTTTGACGGGTTTCATATCCGCAATCTTCTTTTAACATTTTTTCTGTCGTACTTCGAGGAGCTTGTTACGTGCGGCAAGGTTTTTATCCTGGAGACGCCGCTGTTTCGTGTGCGCGGCAAGAAAGAAACGCGCTACTGTTATACCGAAAAGGAACGGAACGAAGCGCTTAAGGCGATAGGGAGCGGCGGCGAAGTTACGCGATTTAAGGGTTTGGGCGAGATAAGCCCCAGGGAATTCGGCCAGTTTATCGGGGCGGATATGCGCCTCGTGCCGGTCGCGGTAGACACGCTGAAAAAAGTGCCCCAGGTTCTCAACTTCTATATGGGGAAAAACACGCCGGAACGCCGCGAATACATAATGAAAAATCTTGTCAACACGGATTAACGACAACGGAGGCGCTTTTATGGAAAATCTTTCGGCTCTTTTTACGGATTTTTATGAATTGACGATGGCGCAGGGTTATTGGAAAAAGAAGAAAAACAGACGCTCTGTTTTTGAAATGTTTTTCCGCAGGCATCCGTTCAGGGGCGGCTATTCGATATTCGCCGGGCTGGAAACCCTGCTCACAAAACTAAAAACCTTTACATTTCAGGACGACGACATCGCGTACCTGCGGAGCCTCCACTTCTTTGACGAGGGCTTTCTTGAGTACCTTAAAACGTTTCGTTTTTCGGGCGACCTGTACGCGATGGACGAAGGTTCCGTTATTTTCCCGCAGGAACCGATATTGAGAATCGACGGTAACTTTATCGAATGTCAGATAATCGAAGGGCTTTTACTGAATATCATCAACTTCCAGAGCCTGATCGCGACAAAGACGGCGCGCGTATACCTCGCCTCCGGAAAGGGCGGCATCATGGAGTTCGGGCTGCGGCGGGCGCAGGGGCCGGACGGCGCGATGTCCGCGTCGAGGGCCGCGATAATAGGAGGGGCGATCGGAACGTCGAACACGCTTGCCGCGAAGGAGTTCGGGATCAGGGCTATGGGAACGATGGCGCACTCTTGGGTGATGAGTTTTCCCGGCGAGGAGGAGGCGTTTCGCGCCTACGCGGAACTGTACCCCTCGCATCCGGTCTTTCTTATCGACACCTACGACACGCTGAAAAGCGGCGTCGTGAACGCAATCAAGGTTGGCAAAGAAATAGTAGAGCGGGGCGGCAGTTTCGGCGTGCGCCTCGATTCGGGCGATATGGACTATCTGTCCCAGGAGGTGCGCCGCGCCCTTGACGAGGCGGGCTGCGAAAAAGCGACTATCGCCGTATCAAACGATTTGGACGAATCGATCATCTCGACACTGGTTAACCGGGACGCTCCGATAAACAGTTGGGGGGTAGGGACGCGCATGGTGACGGGAGGGGACGACGCCTCGTTTACCGGCGTCTACAAACTTGCCGCCTACGAAAACGAGCGGGGCGTCCTTGTCCCGGCAATCAAGGTTTCCGACCATCCCGAAAAGACAACGAATCCCGCCGTAAAACAGGTGCTGCGCCTGCGGGACGCGGACGGAATGGCGGTTGCCGACATCCTTTCGATCGACGACGCGGGCGACGCGGGGACGGCTGAAAAACTTGCCGAGGGCGAAACCCGTATTTTCTACCATCCGTCCGCGGACTACCGCCATTTCTCCCATACTATCGAGGCCCCCCCCCTCCCCCTCCTAAAAAAACGTATAGAAGGCGGGAGGCGTATATCGGAAAATCCGTCCTTGACGGACATACAGAGACACTGTGCGCGGGAACTAGAAACGATTGACGAGCGCTACAAACGCCTCCTCAATCCGCATATTTACAAGGTCTCGGTAACGCAAAAACTGCGCGACCTCAAACTGGAACTGATAAAAACTTGTATGGGTGATCTGTGAATATCAACGGAAACTCCGACACGCATATCGGCGTTATACGCGAGGCCTTCGGCTATCAAAGCCGTTTTACCGGCTCCACGATGGTGTTCAAGATCGATTTTCCCGTTACGGACGGGCGCGGTTTTCCATACATGATGAAAGACGTCGCGTTGCTGACCGCCAACGGAATCCGCGTCGTGATCGTACCGGGCTGCAAGGAACGGATAGACTCGGTTCTGTTGAAGTACAACATCGTGTCGTCATATTCCGGCGGCGACCGCATTACAGCCGGAAACGCGATGCCGTTTGTCGAGATGGCGGCCTTTCACGTCGCGACACGGTACATGACGGCGCTTTCCGCGAGCCGTGTCGACGCCGTTACCGGAAACTTCGTGCGGGCGAGGGGGCGCGGCGTGGTAGACGGCGTGGACATGGAGCACACGGGCACTGTGGATAAAATTTTTGTGCGGGCGCTGGGCCGGATCCTTGATCTGGGCATGGTGCCGATACTTCCCTGCATAGGCTGGAGCCCCGCCGGCAAGCCGTACAATGTCCCGAGCGACGAAATAGCCGTAGCGGTTGCTTCCTCATTGAACGCGGCGAAACTTTTCATCGTGACGGCCGGCGACAACATGAAAGATTCAGGGTTGACGCTGCCGAACCACACGCGCGTGACGCCCGACGGACGTATAATACGCCTTAATCCGCACGAAACCAAGGAAATACTGTTACTCAACCAGAACGGCGAGGAGACGGACGGCGGCAAAAAAAAGTGCGCGGATATGCTGCGCTTCGCCCTGTCCGCTTCCGAGTCGGGCGTCGAGCGTGTGCACATAATCGACGGACTTGAGGAGGGCTCGATACTGAACGAATTGTTCACCAATTTGGGTTCGGGCACGATGCTGTACGCGGACGAATACGAATCGATACGCGGAATTCGCAACTCCGACATTCCCGACATTTTGCACATCATGGAACCCCTCGTGCGGCAGGATATTCTGATAAGGCGCGGCGCGGAGGACGTACAAAAAAGGAAGGACGATTATGTCGTGTACGTCATCGACGGTTCGGTACACGCCTGCGGCGCCCTGCACGATCTGGGCGACGGCCAGGCCGAACTCGCCGCCCTTGCTGCGGACAAGGCGTACTCTTCGATGAACATAGGGCGGCGGATCGTATACTATCTGATTGACAAGGCGCGTAACCTGGGAATGCGGCGCGTACTCGTCTTTACCACAAAGACCCAGGACTGGTTCGAGCTGCTCGGTTTCCGCGAAGTTGAAATAGAGAGCGTCCCCCCTCCGCGCCGCGAAAGCTACAATTATAAAAGAATGAGTAAAATTTTCGCCCTCGACCTGTAAGAGCCGCCCCGCGCCGTACCCCCGCCTGGTGAAATCATAAGGTTTGAATGCAGGCTGCACCGTTCCAAACTGAATCGGACACCCTGAACGCCATGCGGCACAGATCGGGGCTGCGTCTTGCCGGCGACCGGCCGGCCTTTTACATCAAGCCGGCGGACAGGTTTGAGCTGCCTGGGATAACGAAATGGCTGAAGCAGCCCTTTGCCCTGGGGTACAACCAGTACAATGGACGGACGGGACGCCTTGGGGCGGCCGGTACTGGTCGCGTATACTGGAAGGGGAGCCGCCGGACGGCGGGTTCAGTCCCCGCAGCGGGAAACGCCTCGCCGGACATGCGTTTTCCCGCCTATACCCCCTTCCCGCTTCCACTGCGCCCGGACAAGCGGCATAATCCGCCCGGAGAACCGTAGCAGCCGTCATTTTCTCCCCAAACCAAACCCGCCCAGGGGATACGTCTGCCCTGAAATCCGAATTACGGGCCAGGTTCAGGGCAAGCGCGAACCGAAGGTTCGGCGGGGTATTAAACCAGCCTTTGCGAATAAACCCTCACACGCGGGACGGGGAGGTCTTGAGGCAGAGTTCCGGCGGCCTTGCGGGCGGGTTTGGAGTTTGCTTAAGGCAACTGCCGCAGGCCTTATTAGAAAACCCCGAAAGCTCAACGCTCTGCGTTGAGCCGCAAGCCATACGCACTTGTACGGGGGCCGGGAGTCGGCTATAATCGGGTGTATGGAATTCTTAGTTGACGGCTTTCTTGCGCTGAGCCTGAAACAGCTTGTGATGTTTATGATCGGCTTCGCGCTGATATACTTAGGGATCGCGAAGGAGTACGAACCGGCGCTGCTCGTGCCGATGGGCTTCGGAGCAGTACTGGTCAACCTGCCGCTATCCGGAGTGTTGAACCAGGCGATGCCCGGCATCGGGGAGACGCACGGCGTGATCCAGTGGCTGTTCGAGAAGGGGATCGGCGCGTCCGAGGCGCTGCCGCTGCTGCTGTTCATCGGTATCGGGGCGATGATAGACTTCTCGCCGCTCCTCTCGCGGCCCGTCTACTTCCTGTTTGGGGCGGCGGCGCATTTCGGCATCTTCGCGACAATAACGCTGTCCTGCCTCCTCGGTTTTAGCCTAAAGGATGCGGCGGCTATCGGCATCATAGGCGCGGCGGACGGGCCGACGACGATACTTGTCTCGCAGGTACTCCACTCGAACTACCTGGGCCCGATAGCGGTTACGGCGTATTCGTACATGTCCCTCGTGCCGATCATCCAGCCCTTCGCGATAAAACTGACGACCACGAAAAAGGAGCGGATGATAAAGATGGACATCGTGGCCGGCACGGAGATACCCCGGATACTGAAGATCGTCTTCCCGATAACGGTGACGATCATTGTCGGCTTCATCTCCCCGTCGGCGGTCGCGCTGATAGGCTTCCTGATGTTCGGGAACCTTATCCGCGAGTGCGGAGTTCTAGAGTCGCTGTCCGAAACGGCGCAGAAGGGTCTTTCCAACCTGATCACGCTGCTCCTGGGGATAACGATAGCCTTCACGCTGAAGGCGGATGAGTTCCTCACGCTCGATACGCTGAAGATACTCGCGCTGGGCCTCTTCGCGTTCATCCTCGACACGGTGGGCGGCGTACTCTTTACCAAATTAATCAACCTGTTCCTTAAGAAAAAGATAAACCCGATGATAGGCGCGGCGGGAATATCCGCGTTCCCGATGTCGTCCCGCGTGATCCAGAAGCTCGCGCTGAAGGAAGACCCGACCAACATCTTCCTGATGCACGCGGTAAGCGCTAACGTTTCCGGGCAGATAGCGTCCGTCGCGGCGAGCGGCCTGGTCTTGAGCCTAATCGTCCGGCACTTGTAGAAGGAGGCCCACAAATGAACGAATACGTACTTGGCAACGTGGCCGCGTCCCTCGACATCATGTGGAAGGGGATGGCCGGCCTTTTCATTGTTTGCGGCGGCCTTGCCGTCGTGCTCACTGTCATCGCGAAGATCGTCGGGCCGCGTAAGTAGGAAGGGCGGCACGACGGCTATAATCCTGCAGGCGAGGCTCGACTCCTCCCGCCTCCCGCACAAAGCCCTGCTCCCGCTCGGCGGCGCGCCGCTCCTGCTCCGCGTGATGGAGGCGTTGTCGCTCGTCCCGGCAGAGTTCCGTGTGCTGGCCTCCCCGGAGGACTCCGAAAGCGCGTTCGCCCCGCTGGCTGAGGCCGCGTCTTTCAGCCTCTTTACGGGCTCGAAGAATAACGTGCTGGACCGTTACTGCCAGGCGATCCGGCACTACAGCCTTGACGAGGATCCTTCTTGCAGAATCATCCGCGCCACAGGCGACAACCCCTTCGTCTTCCCCGACGCGGCGGATGCGATAAACGACGAAGCCGCCATGCTCGGCGCGGACTATGCGGCCTACGCGGGCCTACCCTACGGGGCCGGCGTCGAGAGCGTGTCGGCGCGGGCCCTGTTACAGGCCGGCTCCTTGGCGGAAACGCCGTTTCAGCGCGAGCACGTCTGTCCCTGCCTGTACGAAAACCCCGCCGCCTTCGCGCTGCACCGCCCCCTCGCCCCGCCCAAATGGAAGGCCCCGTACGTCCGGCTCACCGTCGACACCGCCGCCGACTACGAGAAGGCGAAGCTCCTGTACGCCGAGCTAGCCCGTTCCGTCCTGCCGGAAGAGCGGGGAAGGGGAGAGGCGATAATCAGTGTGTACAGAAGAGTTTTCGAGGCGACAGGAACGGCGCGGCTCTAGCCGCAGCTCTCTATCGCCTCTTCCAACGTGGGTATAAATTTTTCCCTGCCGCATTCGGCGGGGTGTATCACGAAATTCTTCACACATTACCACCGTTTTCCGTATGTAACACGCAAATTATTGCGTGTTACATACGGCGCGGCTTGCATTGTGTAAGTGCGGGCGTATATGATGAGTTATGCGACACTTTTTGTCCCCGTACAACTTTGATGTATTCGGCCAGTCAGAAATCACGCAATAAAAAACCGCAAATTTAGGAGTGCGCCGCGTCCATGCGGCGCAAAAATCAATAAATAGTTTTAATATTTTAGGGTTTAAATTCTTTGTATAATTTTATGGCGCGTTTTAATTGTGACTTTACCGTCGTCGTTAAAACCTTAAAAGCAGGTTTTCCCATAAAATGAAACAACAGGGTGTCGGTATCAGTAGGAAGGTCAATTTCCATAATGGATTTTGCCCTTTTAACCCGTGAAACAACATCATCGGCAGAATTTTTTGTAAAATCTTTTATATTTTTTAACCATTCTCGAAAATCGGCATATTCTTCATTCATATTTGCCCCTTCGTTTTTACAATAATCAATAATTGCCGACGCTACGAATTTTGCTAGATTAACCGGAACAGCATTGCCTATCATTTGTTCAATGTCCGTTTTTGAGCCCTCCCACTTAAAATTTTTCGGAAAAGTCTGAATTTGCGAACGTTCCAATGTGGTTAATGGACGCACCGCCTCTGAAACACTTACAGGATCATTGGGATGTCCGGGATAGCCTTTGGGAATAGGGCGGTTTACACCCCTTATTGTAGGGCTCGCCTCATCAATGGAATAAACGGCCCGCCGCGAATAGTTGCGGGGATGGCGGTAGTAATATGTTGTATCGATTTCTTTTCCAAAATAATCACGGACAGACATTTGTTTTTGGGAAATGTTTTTTTCTATGTAAAAATATAGTACGTTGTCGGGCTTATCCAAGAGTCCAACGCAAAAAAATCGTTTGCGTATTTGCGGACAACCGCAATAACTTGCATCTAAAACTTTTTCCGTAAGACCGTAACCACAGGATTTTAGGATTTTTCTCGCAGTTTCCCACGCTTTGCTTTTTATAATACGGTCAACGTTTTCCATTACAAAAATAGACGGTTTCAGGGCAACAACTATTTCGGCAAAGCATTTAGTTAATTCGGCGCGTTCCTTTTCCGTCCGTTTTCCCGCATGGGAAAAGTCTTGACATGGGGGGCCTCCGATTATCATATTGGCAGGATATTTTCTAAGCTCCGCTACAGCCGCTGACACATCGGAAAGGTCAAGTTTTGCCGCTTTATGGGCAAAATTGGCATTGTAAATGTCTAAAGCCCGCTCCCAGTTATCGAAACTGGCCAAAATAGATATTCCGGCCTGCTCAAAACCCAAGGAAAGCCCTCCGACTCCGCAAAATAGGTCTATTGCACCTTGCGCCGCTTTCATGGTATACATATATAAGATTATGTCAGACCCTCAGAAAGGCGTCAACTAGTTGACGCCAAAAACGGAGAAATTTTATGGAGCCTACGCTTTATGGCATCGAGCATTCAAACAGAGCAAAAAGCGATTTTTGGGGTAAAAATCAGTTCAACAGCACCTTTCCTGTAGCCCTTGCCTGTTATATGCGGGACAAAGGTATTAAACCCGTTTATATCTCTCTTTCGCCGGATTTTGAGATCGTCAATACAGAAGTTCCCTTTGATGATGTTTTCAGAACAAAACTTCCAAACACGGACTTGAATTTTTCTTTTGAATCTAAGTTTGAGCCGTATCAGGCTTTTTCCCGCGAAGACATAGGTGGCATTGATTTAGTGATAAAAGACACTAAAGACAATTTTATCACACCTCTTGAAATTAAATTGACAGTCATTCCTGACCATAGCACGGCGAACGATGTTGAGGAAAATTGGGGCAGTGAATTGGTTATCAGGCCCGCTACTACAAAATATGCCGCATTGGGCATTGTGCAATCAATACAGGAACGGCTTGAGGGCGTGCGAGAAATTTTCGAGCCTGTATGCGCCGATATTCAGCATTGGTCAAACAAACATGAAATCGCGGACAAAACACCTGCGCTGGTGAACGCATTAAATGCATTTGAAAAAGAATTCATCGAATATCAAAAGCCGCTTTTAATGCAGCCAATCTGGAAAACCAAAGGCCAAAGCCCAATTTTAGATGACAACGCTTTTGATGTTTTTGTATGGAGCGATTTTGCGTTAAGCCGCCTTTTCATAGAATCGGCACAAGGTATAGCAACTAATATCACCCGTGCAACGAGAAGCACGGCGCGGCTTGCGCGGATACTCTATGAAATTAGTACGCAGCGCAAAACGAATATTTATCAAATCTATACGGAAATGGCGTTTGAACATCAGACAGATAAAGAATTCGCCATGAACGGCGGTATTACCCGCAATTATATGAAATCAAACCGCCGATATAACCCCATTATGAAAAAAGATATTTTATCGGATATTATTTTAGGCGGCGGGGAAAAACTATTAAGCCCTGAACGGCGGTTTGACCAGACCGTGTATTTTACTCTTGGACATAAACAGCACAAATAAAACATCTATGGATAATTTAACGCCGGAACAACGGCATAAATGTATGTCTCATATACATAGTTCCGATACTAAGCCGGAGGTATTTTTTCGTAAGGCTTTGTGGAAGTGGGGCATCAGATACCGTAAAAATGTCAAAGGCCTTTTTGGAACTCCGGATATTGCAATAAAAAAATATAAAATTGTAATATTTATCGATGGAGATTTTTGGCATGGAAATGATTGGAAGAAGAAACATTTTTTATCTCAAGAAGCGCTTTTATCATCATATTCAGATTATTGGCAAAAGAAAATAAGGCGAAATATTAAGCGCGATAAAAAAGTAAAAAAATATTATAAAAATATCGGCTGGACTATTTTAAGATTTTGGACTTCCGAAACAGAAAAAAATTTAAACAAATGTATTACTAAGACGATTGTAACAATTAACAAGATAAAAGATAAAGTGGTGAAATAAAAAATTATTGTATAAATATAAGCACCGCCCGCCGTCCTTGGCGGGCGGCTTCGTAGCCGCCTTCGGCGGCGCGGTTTTTTATTGCTCTTGCAACAGAGAAAGCGAGGCGCGGGTAGAAGGACAAAAAGCATCGCATAACAGGACTGTTTACGCTTCGCCGCCGGTAGGCGGCTCGGCCTCCGCAACGGCTAGGTCATTACGCTACGCTCCATTCCCACGCCAAAACTCCGCCACATTTTTGCAGCCCTGGTCTTGCTACGCAAGCCCTTATTCGGGCTACAAAAACGTCGTAAACAGCCGAAACGTTATGCGAAATTTGGGCTAACTCGGTTAAAAATAGAGAAAAATCAGAAAATGGTTAAGAATCTTCAAAATTTACTTGTAAAGAAAATAAAAATGAACTAGAATGTATATGTGTTATTTGAAATTTGCCTAAAAGAGGAATGAATTGAGGATTTATTTAGACAATTGTACTTTTAACCGTCCGTTTGATGATCAAAGCCAGTTAAAAGTAAAACTTGAGACTGATGCAAAGC
>JAISLM010000002.1 GCA_031290855.1 Spirochaetaceae bacterium | reverse complement strand
ACTTTTATTATACACATATATGTAAATTTACGCAAGTAGCCGCCGCAAATGCGCGCGAAACGCCCGTAAAACGCCACATTTTACGAAATTTCTTATATTATTTTCGGCGAAAACGCGGGTATTGCTTAGGGGAGGGGTCGGCACAGCGCCCATGTCCCAAACAGGCGCGTAAACACGAAAAGCCATGGAACTAAACAACGATCTTGTACCGCGCCTGTTATACGGCGGAAAAGCCCACGGGCGGGCTAGCCGGTCATCGCCGTTTCTGCCGGACGCTTTGGCGTCGCTTTTTTCGTAAGATGCCGGATGCCCGCCCGGAACTTCCCGCCGCCGTCAGGCGCGGGCATAAAACGATAGTGTCCATGGCTTTTTCGGCAGCAGACGCCAGTTACGTCACGGGCGCGGTGTCGTCTGCAAGAGAGGGCTGTTGTCGGCGGAAGAGGGTCGCCTCGCCCTTATCTGGACACAAGGCATCCGGCAAATCGTTTAGGGGCGCTATGCCGGCAACTACGCGGGATTATCGGACGACAACAGGGCTTTCAGTTGTTCGACGGTATACCCCTTTTCAAGCAGATCGAGGATTTCCCTGCGATCTTCCATTCGGCCTTCCGTTAGACCTTCTGCCCGGCCTTCCGTTAGACCTTCCATTCGGCCTTCCGCCCTGGCTTCCTGTTGCCAGACCTCCCTGGCATCGTCCCAGTTCCATTCCGTTAACAGCATGTTTATCACCTCCGATGAGCGTTCCATCAGAAATTCACTCAGCACGTTATGCTCTATACAATATCCTATCGCCGCTTTCATGGCGCCTTCCAGCGCCATCGTTTGCCGGTTCTCCCGGATCTTGTCAATGAAGACGCTGTACCCGCTTAAAACAGCGCATTTTTTTACGATTCCTTCGTTATGCCCCTTGTTAATATTATAAACCTTTACGATAAGCTCAAGTTCCGCCGGCAGGCCGGCGCCCCCAAGGCCCTCCGGGCGTTCAAAGGCGTCGGAAAGCCGCAGCGTCGCCTGGTCGGGATACGGCTTGAGGCCGTTGTACAGAACGAAAAATTCGGGCCGGGGCACCTTCAGCGGGGTTTCGCGGTACAGGCTTTTCCGTTCGATAATCTTTTCGTAAACCCTGGCAATGTACAACAGCAGCCGCAGGGGCATATTGGGGTTGACGCTGCTCTGGTGTTCGATGAGGACCACCAGTTTGTTGCCGACGGTAAAGGATATATCGTTATACCGTTCCATATACAAAACATCGGAGAGGGTGTTGATGGTGACGGGAATTTTCTTGTCCAGCGTTACGCCTTCAAGGGCGCCGTAGAGTTCCCGCAGGGTGTCGGGATCGCTGAAAAGCAGGGAAAAAACGCTGTCTTTGTATCCGGCATTCACACCCATATCCGTTTTGAGTGTATTCCGAAGATAGGGGTTTTTCAAGTCACGGGGACGGTGTTGTCTGTGAGAGAGGGCCGTAATTTACGAAGCAAATTGCGCCGAACGCGGTACCGGCCCGAGAAAAAATAGCCAGCGTACATTGATGATAGTTACTTTTGGTTTGGGCAAAACCGGTAAGGGGGACTTTTACCGGAGGAAAAAATTCCACGGTAATCTGCCCTGGACAGAACATCAGCGCCCAAATGAGCTAACCCGCCCCCGGACGCTTCTCCCATCTTATGGCACGTGCGTGATACAAGACCGCTGTTGTGTTCCGTGACCATACGAGGCTTCTCGTGATTAACGATGAAATAATCACCTGAAAGAATATTTTTTACAAAAAAGGTATCCTTTTTTTTGCAAGTATGATAAGATAATACTTGACTAATTAAAGGGGGAATATGGTGAGAATAACTACACGAGGCCGCTACGCTTTACGGGCTTCAGTTGCTCTTGCGCGGCTTCAAAAACAGGGCTCCCCGGTATCCATAAACCATCTCGCGGAGGTTGAGGATATATCATCCGTTTTTCTGGAACAGATTTTTTTCAAATTGCGGAAAGCCGGTATTGTTAATTCCGTGCGGGGCCCCGGCGGGGGCTTTTGCTTTGCCAAGGCTCCGGAACACCTTACGATTAAGGAAATACTCGTCGCGGCTGGGGAAGAACTGGAACTTGCCGCCTGTGACAAACGTATTGTCAGTTGTAAACGCGTAGTAACCTGTACAAGCCACACAGTATGGGAAGAGGTTACCGGTATCGTAAACAAATACTTTAGCGATTTGACGCTGGACATGGTGGTCAAGCGGGAAGACCCCGCGCAAACCGGCCAGGTGGAATTTGACGAAAAAGTGCTGTCCGGAGAAAGCGCCTAGTGGCAAAAATCGATAAAGCCGCCTACCGGAACCTCGTTTCCGCCCTAAAAAGACAGCGCCGGGGAATAACCGTGGCGGATATGGCGGCAAAGACCGCCCTCCCCCTTCAAAGCATCCGTGATCTAATTCCCCGTGCGGCGGATGAATACAAGGCGCGGCTTGAGGTGAGCGAATCCGGGGAAATACTGTACTCGTTCCCCAGGGGCTTTAAAAGCCGCTACCGGGGTTTTGGCCCCTCCTTCAGCCGTTTTGCCGAAAAGGCCGTTTCCGCCGTCAAACGTTTTTTCCAGGCGGCCTTCAAGGTGTGGATTATGGCCATGCTGGTGGGGTATTTTGTCCTTTTTATACTGATTGTCCTCGCTGCCGTTTTGTTTGTCGTCGTCGCGAGCGCGTCGAACAAACAGCGGG
>JAISLM010000001.1 GCA_031290855.1 Spirochaetaceae bacterium | reverse complement strand
CTCGACCTGTCCGCCTGTACGATGGCGGGCACGGAGTTCGACCCCGGCGCCGCCAACACCGGCGAGAACCGGATCGCCTCGCTCGTCCTCCCCGCCCCGGCGGAGAGCATAAAGGCGGGCAAACAGATTTCGCCCACCTTCAAGAACTTTACCGTCCTGAAGAGCTTTGGCGGCGTGAACGTTACGGCGGTCGGCGCTTCCGCCTTCTATAACCGCCGTTTCCTCGCCACGGTGGACCTGCCCGCCGCGACAAGTATCGGCAACTACGCATTCGCTGACTGCGCCGCCCTCGCCACGGTGGACCTCCCCGCCGCGACAGGTGTCGGCAACTACGCATTCGCGGGCTGCGCCGCCCTCGAGACGGTGAACCTCCCCAAGGCGGAAATCGTCGGCTACGTAGCCTTTGGCAACTGCGCCGCCCTCGCCACGGTGGACCTGCCCGCCGCGACAGGCATCGGCATCTACGCCTTCTATAACTGCGCCGCCCTCGAGACGGTGAACCTCCCCGCCTTGACAAGCGTCGGCACCGAGACCTTCGAAGGCTGCTCCGTTCTCGCTACGGTGAACCTCCCCGCCGCGGCAAGTATCGGCGACGGGGCTTTCATCGACTGCGTCACCCTCGCCACACTCAATATTCCCGCCGTGACAAACGTCGGAGTGGGCGCTTTCCTCAACACCGGGGGCCAGGCCCTCACGATCACGATGGGCCAGGCCGCGCCGTCCGTGTCTGGAAGTGGCGACAGCGCCTCCAGCACCTTTTCCAAGAACGTTACGATCAGGACCCCGGCATCCCCGGCGGGCTACGGCGACACATGGCAGACCGACTTCAAAAAAGCTTTCGGCGTGAGCAGCGGCTCTTACACCGTTGACATCAACCTGAACTTCGAAACGATAACGCAGTAGCCCGCTCCCCCGTACAAAGCCCGCCTCCTTCTGGAGGCGGGCTTTTTTCCGCAGCGCGGGCGGTCGCCTGGCGCCGGATTTGGCTGGCGCCGGTGAAAGCCGGTACGCTATATGTGGGGCCGGGGTCAGACCCCGCTGGCGGCCCAAATGGTTGTCCGATAATGAATTGGAGCGGCGGTCGGGGTCTGACCCCGGCCCGGCCTAAATCGTTAACCGGTAAAGGTTTAGAGCGATGAGGGATGCGAATAACGCACAGTCGCCGGATTTGGCTGGCGCCGGTGAAAGCCGGTACGCTATATGTGGGGCCGGGGTCAGACCCCGTAACGGGTGGCAGGGGCTGCCAGGCGCCGTTTAGGGCCGCCGGGAGGGCGGCGGGGGTCAGACCCCGCCGCGAATAACGGGCGGGAACGATGAACGTGACTGACGAATCGCGGGCGTCCCGGAAAAAGATACGGGAACCGTAAGCGGCCCTGGCCGGCGCGCACACGGGGTATTGCCTTGAAAGCGCGTTCCTGGACATAGCGGGCGGGCGGTGAGCCGCTTGCCGGAAGGCGAAAGGCAAGGGGGACGGCATGAAAACACCCTAATATTGCCCGTTGCTCAGCAGGGCTTCGGCGGCCCGGCGGGCTTTGTGGTCCGCTTCGACGATCGCTTGCAGGTCTTCCGCGCCGCCGCTCCAGTCGGCTTCCAGCACGGCGGCGCAGACGGCGCTTATCCCGGTGAACGCGATTTTTCCGCCCAGGAACGCGCTCACCGCGTACTCGTTTGCGGCGTTGTACGCGACCGGGTAATGCCCGCCCGCCCGCAGCGCCCCGTAGGCGAGGGCCAGCATCGGGAAACGTTCCGTGTCGGGCCTTTCAAACGTGAGGCTGAGATCGTCAAAATCGAGGCGTCCCCACGGCGAGGGCGCGGTTTCGCCGTAGTACAGCGCCTGGTGTATCGGCAGCCTCATGTCGGGGCTCGAAAGCTGCGCGTAGACAGCGCCGTCCTTCATTCGTACCATAGAGTGCACCACGCTCTGCGGATGGACTACGACCTTTATCCTGTCGGCATCAAGCGAAAAGAGCCGCGCCGCCTCTATTACCTCCAGCCCCTTGTTCGCCATGCTCGCGGAATCTATCGTGATTTTCGCGCCCATTTTCCAGGTCGGGTGGGCGAGCGCGTCACCGGGACGCGCCTTTTCGAGGGCCTCCGCGCTCCATGTGCGGAACGGGCCGCCCGACGCCGTAATCAGCACCTCGTCCAGCGCGTCCTCCTCCCGCGCCCGCAGCAGGTTGAAGACGGCGGAATGTTCGGAATCAACCGGTATCACGGGCAGCGAGCGTTTTCTCGCCGTTTCCAGCACGAGGGCCCCCGCCATCACGATGCTTTCTTTGTTGGCAAGCGCCAGGGCGCTGCCGGATTCCAGCGCCGCAAGCGAGGGTTCCAGCCCCGCCGCGCCGGAAATCCCGTTCAGCGTGAGTTCCGCGCCGCAGTCCCTTATCGCGGCGAGAAGGCCGTCCCGCCCCTGGTAGACGCGCTTCCCGTCTATCCCGTCAGTGTCCGCCGCCGCGGCCGGCTGTCCGGAAACCGCTATCTTTGCGCCGGGGAATTCGGCGGCAAGCGCGAACAGTTCCGCCGCCCTGCTGTTTGCGGAAAAGAGTACCGGCTCGAAGTTGTCCCTTCCCTCCCGTACCACATCAAGCGCGTTCCTTCCAATCGATCCCGTAGCCCCCAGTACCGCAATTCTCTTTTTCATTTTCCTTCTATGGAAACATGATGCCGCGTAAGTTTCAAGCGAGAACGCTTCCTGGTGCAAACCGTGGTTTCTTGCAAAATCGGTACGGCACGGTTATACTACGGTCAAATGCTGGAACATATCCGAAAACGCTTTCCTTTATGCGCTCTTTTTTCAGTTATAGATAGGTTCAGGAGCGAGATTACGCGGAAGGGCATACATTTTTTGATTGCCCTGACGCCGGCGCTGGCCGTCGCGGGCCGCGATTTTGCCGTGGCGGGGCTTACGCTCGGCGTGATGTTCTATTTTTCCCTGGAAAGCATCCGTATTTCCGGCATTGAGATTCCTTTTTTTTCGGACGTCGTCCGCAAGGCGTCGCGCCGGCGGGACACCGGTCATTTTGTTCTGGGCCCCGTAACGCTCGGCGCCGGCGCCATGTTTTCGCTGCTGCTGTTCCCCGAAAGCGCCGCTAATATGGCGATATACGCGCTCGCGTTTGGTGACGGGTTTTCTTCCCTGATCGGGCGGATTTTCGGGCGTATCCGGCCGGCCTTTCTTTTCGGCAAGAGCGTCGAAGGCTCTATTGCCTGCTTTTTTTGCATCCTGCTCTCCTCCTGGTGCGTATGCCGCGACATGAAGGCCTCCCTCGCCACCGCCGCCGCCGCAACCGTCTGCGAGGCGCTGCCTCTCGGCGATTACGACAACATCGTGATACCGCTCGCCGCGGGTTTTGCCGCAAAGTTTTCCCTCGGCATCTAGGGGCGCTGCAATGGGGAAGGGGAGGGGGAATGGCGCAACAAGGGGAGACTTGCGGGAAGGGGAGGGCGCTGCAGGTTGACGTGCGGGGGGCTGTGTTTTGTGAGGTTGATCGATGCGGGACTTGTTCGATCTGTTTTTTACGTTTGTTAGAATAGGACTCGTCGCTTTCGGCGGCGGCTACACGATCATGCCCGTCATCGAGCGGGAACTCGTGAACGGCAAGGGCTGGCTCACGATGGACGAGGTGGTGGAGTTTTACACGATAGGGCAGATCACCCCCGGCGTGATAGCCGTAAACCTCGCGTCCTTCATCGGGTACAAGCGGAAGAAGACGCCGGGGGCGCTGGCTGCCACAGCGGGCTTCATCCTCCCCGGCGTTACGCTGGTAAGCGTGACGGCGCTCGTCCTCCAGAACTTCAGCGACATTCCAGTCGTACAGAACGCCTTTGCCGGCATACGCCTGGCGATAGCCGCCTTGATCGCCAGAACCGTGGTAACGCTTTGCTCGGCCCTGATCCAGAAACGCCGCGGCGTCCTGCGGAACGTAGCGGCGCTTGCTATAGCCCTAGCAAGCTTCACCCTCTCGCTTGTCTGGTACGCCAACCCCGTGATACTAATCATCGCCGCCGGCTTTGCCGGCCTATTCTGCTTCCGGCCACGCGGACCACACCCCCTAAATACCGGTAATTTATAGCATCTCATTCATTATGGACTTTACCCGTTTGGCAGGCACTATTGGGAACTTGCCCCGGGTCAAACACCCCAGGGGCGGCATAGACAATTACCGGATAAAACCGAACACATGAGGCTGTTCCAAAACTGAAGTTTTGGAACAGCCTCACATATAATACAAGGCTGAACTGCTGCGGAGGCGGGCCTTGTATAACCCGGTTGAATTGAACCGGAAGCTGAACGAGGCGGTAGAAAAACTTTTTAAGCTCAATCGTGAAAATGGCTGCACTGGAAATCCTCCCTGTCAGGGAGGAGGGGATCAGATCCCGCAGCCTGATTTCGGCTGGATTTTGTTTCCGGGCAACCGCCCCTTTTCGGCTGGAATAATTATTAGGCCGTGCGCGGTGTAGATACACTTGTTGGTTAGCCGCCATTATCATTTTGACGCCTTACGTGAAACCCGCTTGCGGAGCGGGGCCGCCTTACAATTCTCAAGGAGGACTGCTATCATGGGGTAAATGTTGATCCCTTTATTTCCCGAATTTGCGCCCGTATCGCTGGAGTTGAAAGACGCACTGCAACCGGCGCTGAAGGCCGCGAAAGATGGAGTTTCCGAATTTACCTTTGCAAATCTGTACCTTTTTCGCGGACGTTACAATTACATGGTTTCACAGGAACGGAACGGTAATGTTCTGCTCTCAGGCGGCATCCACGGTAAAAAATTCTTCGCGACGCCCTGCGCCCCCCCGGAGCTTCCCGTGCTTGAAGAATTGCTTGCCGGGCACGATTATTGGAAAGGCGTTTCCGAGTCGGTTCTGGAAAGCGGGCGCGATCTGATCGAGGGGCTGGGGCTGGAAATTGCCGAAGACCGCGATAATTTCGATTACCTGTACAACAAAACCGATTTGGCGCTGCTTTCCGGCAAGAAATTCCACAAGAAACGCAACCTGTTAAACGCTTTCCTCCTGTCGTACCCCGACCACGAAGATTATCCGCTGACAAAGGAGTATACGCCTGCCGCGCTGGCGGTGCTTGATCGATGGCGTGAGGACAAGGGCGAGACGGGTGACTTTGTCGCGGCTCGGGAGGCGCTCTTGCTTTCGTCCGAACTGGGGCTTGAGGGCAGGATATATTTTGTGAACAAGCATCCCGCCGGTTACTGCCTGGGCGAGTATGTCCGCGGCGATTCGATGTTTGCCGTCCATTTTGAAAAGTGTATCGACGAGTACAAGGGTATCTATCAGGCGGTAAACCAGTTTTTCGCCGCAAGCCTGCCGCCCGAATGCCTGTACGTCAACCGCGAGCAGGATCTTGGCGACAAGGGTCTGCGCCAGGCAAAGATGACTTACCGCCCCTGCGGTTTCGTAAAAAAACACACAGTTGAGGCTGTTCCAAAACTTCAGTTTTGGGGAGACAAGCTTCGCTTGTCCAGCAACCTTTAAAAAACGCGGTTTTGCAAGGTTTTAGCCTGAAAAACCGCAAGAGCCTTCAGGCTCAAGCCTGGTCCAAAACCGTGCGCTTTAACGCACAGTCAATTAGTTTTGGACCAGGCTCAGTTCATAAATGAATAATTAAGAATGCATGAGCCTCCGCGATTGCCGTGCGGCGGCTATCAGCCCTTTTCAAACTGAACACAATGGGCGAAAGCCGCTGGCGGCCTGGCGTCCCCGTTGGTTAAAAGAACGCGGCTGTGTTATGATCCCGAAAGATGAACTATTTTGATTTACCTGTTTACCAACACAAAGACCTTATACTCGCGGCGCTGGCCGAAAGCCAGGTCGTGGTCGTGGAAAGCCCGGCGGGGTCGGGAAAAACGACGCAGCTTCCGGTGATTCTGCACGACGCCGGTTTCGCGGAAACCGGCGTTATCGGCGTCACCCAGCCGCGCCGTATCGCCGCGCTGTCCGTCAGCGAATACATAGCGAAGGAACTGGGCGAGACGATCCCCGGCCTCATCGGTTACAAGATGCGTTTTGCCGACATGACTGTACCTAAAACGCGGATAAAGATCATGACGGACGGGATTCTGCTTCAGGAGATGAAACTGGACCCCTGGCTCTCAAAGTACGACTGCGTCATAGTAGACGAGGCGCACGAGCGGAGCCTGACGATAGACTTTATTCTGGGGCTGCTTAAACGTATACTTGAGGCGCGGCGGAACTTTAAAGTGATTGTTTCCTCCGCCACGATAAATACAAGCGTTTTTTCAGCTTACTTCGGCGATTGCCCCGTCGTTAAGATCGACGCTGTAACTTATCCCGTAACGTTGATCTACGATCCGCCCGACGCGGTTTCCGCCCAGGCGGGCACGTCCGCTTCGGAACTCCTGCTCAACAAGATAACGGGCATAGTGGAACGGATCATCAGCGAAAAGCGCCAGGGCGACATCCTGATATTCCTGCCCGGTGAAAAGATGATAAAGGACTGCATCGCGCTTCTTGCCGCCGGTACGGCGGGGCGAAAGCTCCACCTTATCCCGCTGTACGGCAGACTCGGCAAGGACGAGCAGGAGCGCGTGTTCGACAAGGCGCCCTGGGGCAAGACAAAGGTTGTCGTCGCCACGAATATAGCCGAAACATCGGTAACGATAGACGGTATCACGGCGGTAATCGATTCGGGGCTTTCGAAAACAAACTTCTACAACCCCAAGACCTTTACGTCCAGCCTTGTCGAGGGGCCGATCTCAAAAGCCTCGTGCAACCAGCGCAAAGGCAGGGCCGGACGCACCCGCGAGGGCAGCTGCTACAGGCTCTACTCGCGCCGCGACTTTGAAAGCCGCCCGCTGTTCACCACCGAAGAGATATACCGCACGGACCTTTCGGAGGTAGTCCTGCGCATGGCGGAGCTTGGCATCACGTCGTTTGAGGAGTTTGATTTTATTTCCACGCCGGGACGGGAGGGCATCCGTTCCGCCGTCGAGACGCTGAACCTGCTCGGCGCGCTTGAAGGCGACAACACCTTGTCGAAGATCGGCAAGATGATGACGGAATTCCCGCTTTCGCCCCGCCAGTCGCGGATCATTGTCGAGGCGATACTGAACTATCCCGACGTCACCGGGGAAACGATCATCGCGGCGGCCTTTCTATCCACTCAAAGCCCCTACGTGCTGCCGCCCGGCGAGGAAATTGACGCAAGGCGGGCGCACCACCATTTCCGCGACAACTCCGGCGACTTTGTTTCGTACCTGAAGCTGTTCCGCGAGTACAATGAGGCTGCGGACAAGGCGTATTTTTGCGAAAAAAGCTACCTGGACGAGAAGGCGATGTCGGAGATCGTAAACGTCGCCGCCCAGCTCGAACTTATCGTGTCGGACATGGGCGTACCCATCCTGTCCGGAGGGGCCGTGGACGACTACCTTTGCGCCGTCTCCCGCGGCCTTATCCAGTTTGTCTGCGTGAGGCAGGGCCGGGATGTCTACCGCAGCCTCACCGCCGACCGCATCCTGATCCACCCCGGTTCCGTCATGTTCAAGACGGACCCGCAATACATCGTCGCCGGCGAGATCATCCGCACGGCCCGAATGTACGCAAGCTCCGTTTCGCCGCTTTCACGGGAAATTCTGGAACGACTCGGCGGCGGCCTACTCGGACGGCTCGGACTTGGACAGACGAAGGGCGGCGGCAGAGCGCCCGTACAAGGCCGGAGGGCGAAGGAAACGCCGCATGACTTCACGAACAACGTAAAAATATCTGACGAAGTGTTTGAGATCGAAAACGTGAAGGGCAGAAAGCGCGTGGTTCTGCCCTGGGAGCGGCTCTCGCGGATAAGGGACGAAGCGAAACGGCTTGCGGCGGCCCCGGCCAGCGTCGCGCTGTTCAAAGGACTGAAAGGCTGCGTCACCCTTGACGGCAAGTACAGACTGCTTGACGGCGAAAAGCTCGACCTGATACTGCGCCTGTCGGGATCGCTGGAAATGGACGGCGCGTTAAACCGGGACTGGCCGCGCAAGAAAGAATTTTTGACGGCGCGCGACCTGCCCGCCCTGCTTGACTTCCTGCCGCAGATACTCCAGCCCGTACTCTGGAAGAACGGCAAAAGAGAACTCGGCTTCATCTGCATTTCAAACAACGGCGCGGGCGCCTACCGCGCCACCTGTTCACGCGGCTTCCATACCGCGCTGAACGAGAGCATTTCCTCGGTGGAAAGCCTGATAGACGACCTCGGCGAGAACGTAAGCGTTGACGACAAGAACATCGTCAACCAAACCTTCAGGCGGCTATCGGAATATTTAAGCTGATGCGTCACTGCGAGCGGGCTGTCGATACGTCCCTGTGATAAGGTTTGGAGGTGAGCGCGAAGCCCGCCTCCCTTCCCGCGCCCGGTGCCGCAAAACTTCAGCGCCGCGCACCGCCTTAACAGCGTCCGGGTAACGGCGTATAATGTCAGCGTGAACGGTTCCATGTTGATTGCGGGGTCCGGGTCCGCTCTGACGGCGGCCCTCGCGGACGAGGCGGCGCGGCGCGGCATCAAAACGGCCCTGTCACTGATCTCCGGGCAGAAGGACGAGCGCGGCCTATCGCCCATCGCGGTGAACGAAAAGGTCGTGCAGCTTGACTGGAACCCGTGCAGCCCAATTTCCGCCCGCAGCCTCGTCCTGGCGGCTGAAAACAGGAACGGCCCCCTTGATACCGGCCTGATCGTCTGCGCCGCCGACGATACCGGGATGCGTGATTTTTCTCCGGCGGGCATCGATTTTGTTGTAAACAACCATATCAAGTCGTATATGTTTCTCGCCAACGAGCTTTCGCGCCACTTCAGCGCAAGACGCTCCGGCGCACTAGCTTTCGTGCTGATGGAAGGGCGGACGCCGGGTATCCTGTCCGCCCCGGTTTTCAGCGCGTTCAAAAGCTTTTCGGGCGCGATGATCGCGCAGGCGAACACGGAATACGTCTCCGCCCTCGCCTTTTCGTGTGAAGGAAAGAAGCCCCCCCCTGTAAGCGAATACGCCGCATACATTTTCAAAATCCTTGGAGAAACCCAAAAAACCCGGCAGACCGCCTGGTTCAAGTTCAGCAAACTGAAAATGAGCCATACGGCGGGCTTAATCCGGATACTCCGGGACGGTAACGGCGGTGCTCAGCCGCTTTAACCCGCCGGCCTGTTTCAGGCATGGCGTTCAGGGCGAAAAAGCCGGACGATTGAGGCTGTTCCAAAACTGAAGTTTTGGAACAGCCTCAATTTACGCGGTTTTGATTTTATAGTTTTTATGTAAGCGCATGATTCCTTATGGGTTTTTTGGACTTTGTAGACCAAATGATAACGGCCTGGCTGTGCGCCGCCGCCTTGTTTGGCTGACCCGGATTTGTTAAATTTCTCTATTATGAAATACGAAAACCTTACAATCAAGGCGCAGGACGCGCTGAACGGGGCGTCCGCTCTAGCGCAGAAGGGCGACCACGGAAGTATAGAGGGCGAACACCTCCTGCTCGCGCTGCTTGAGCAGAAAGACGGGCTTGTGCCGCCGCTTTTGGCGCGTATAGGCGCGGACGCGGAGGCGCTTGCCGGGGATTGCAGGGCGCGTATCGCGGCGCTGCCCAAAGTGTACGGAGACGCGGCGCAGGTTTACCTGTCTCCGGGACTTTCCAAAGCGCTCGCCAAGGCGGAGGGCGAGGCCTCAGCGCTAAAGGATGATTTTGTTTCAACCGAGCATATACTCCTCGCGCTTGCCGGTGGCGGGGGAGGGGCCGGCGATGTCCTCAAGAAGTACGGCGTTGACAGGCAGGGTATACTCGAAGCGCTCAAGGCGCTGCGGGGAAACTCGCGTGTTACAGACCAGAATCCCGAAGACAAGTATCAGGCTCTTGAAAAATACTGCCGCGATCTTACCGCGCTTGCGCGGCAGGAAAAAATAGACCCGGTTATCGGGCGGGACGAGGAGATACGGCGGGTGATGCAGGTGCTTTCCAGGCGGACGAAGAACAACCCCGTGCTGATAGGCGAGCCCGGCGTAGGCAAGA